>CAJOKK010000164.1 GCA_905235165.1 uncultured Atopobiaceae bacterium
TGGAGATCGAGGTGCACAACTGCCCCTCGAAGGCCTGGTCTGACGGTGCGCAGGCGCTCACGCCGGATCAGTTTGCCGATGCCATGCGCCGCATCCAGCTCATCCGCGAGGCCATCACGGCCGAGATGGACTAAGCCGCCAAAGCGGCCCCCATTACCGACTTCGACCGAGAGGATACGACGATGAGCGACGAGAAGAACGGCCTGTCCGTGACCTTTGTCCCAGGTCGCGTGGGTATCGTCGGCCTGGGGCTGATTGGCGGCTCCTTCGCCAAGGCCCTTCATGCGGGTGGCACCGAGGTGTACGCCTACAACCGAACGCACTCAACGCTCGAGCTCGCGATGATCGACACCGTCGATGGGGAGCTTGACGACACGACCATCGGCAGCTGTGAGCTCATCATCTTGGCGGGCTACCCCGCCTCGAGCGTGGAGTGGCTCGAGAACAAGGCCGAGCTCATCAGCCCGGGCGCCATCGTCATCGACGCCGTGGGCGTGAAGCGCAACGTCTGCACCTGCTGCCAGGGCATCTCGGCTGGCCACGGCTGGACCTTCGTGGGCTGCCACCCCATGGCGGGCATGCAGTTCTCCGGCTATGCCCACGCGACGGCAGACCTGTATAAGGGCGCTCCCATGGTGGTCGTGCCGCCCGAGATGGACGACATCTCCCGCGTGATCATCCTCGAGCGCATCGAGCACCTGCTGGCCCCCTGCGGCTTCGGCTCCTACACGCTCTCGACGGCCGAGCACCACGACCAGGTGATCGCCTTCACCTCGCAGCTCGCGCACGTCGTCTCCAACGCCTACGTCAAGAGCCCGATGGCGCGCGTGCACGAGGGCTTCTCGGCCGGCAGCTACAAAGACCTGACGCGCGTGGCACGTCTCAATCCCGACATGTGGACCGAGCTCTTCCTCGAGAACGCCGACTACCTCAGCAATGAGATAGCCACGCTCATCAACAACCTGAGCCAGTACAAGGAAGCCCTCGACGAGCGAGACGAGACGCGTCTGCACGACCTTCTCGCCGAGGGTGACCGCATCAAGAGGAGCATCGAGGGCCAGCAATGAGTTCAGCACACATGGGCACGCACGGCGCAGTCGAGCTGCGCACCATAGAGGTTCCGACCGCTTCACGCAGCTACGAGGTGCTGGTGGGCAGCGGGCTTCTCGATAGCATCGGACCCCGCATCAAGCAGGCCACGGGCTCTTCTCATCCCATCGTGGTGAGCGACAGCAACGTGGCCCCGCTCTACCTCGACCGCACGCTCGCGGCGCTGGAGCGCGCCGAACTTGCCAGTGCCAGCTTTGCCATGCCGGCAGGCGAGGTCAACAAGCACCTCGGCACGCTCGGTGACGTCTGCCAGGCCATCGCCGAGGCCGAGCTCTCGCGCGACGACGTCGTGGTGGCGCTGGGCGGCGGCGTGGTGGGAGACCTCGCCGGCTTTGCCGCGGCCATCTACATGCGCGGCATCCAGGTCGTGCAGGTGCCCACCTCCCTTCTGGCCATGGTGGACTCCTCGGTGGGCGGCAAGACCGCCATCGACGCCACGGCCGGCAAGAACCTGCTCGGCGCCTTCCTGCAGCCCTCGCTCGTGGTGGCGGACGTCGACACGCTCTCGACCCTGACCCCCGAGGTCTTTGTCGACGGCATCGGCGAGGTGGTCAAGCACGCCCTTCTCGCCGACGAGGCGCTCTTTGAGGAGCTGAGCGAGCACCCCCTCAAGCAGGATGGCGAGAAGGACTACCTGGCGCGCGTCGTGGCCCGCAACGTCGAGATCAAGCGTGACGTGGTGGCGCAGGACGAGCGCGAGAGCGGCCTTCGCCAGACGCTCAACCTCGGCCACACCATCGGCCACGCCATCGAGGCGGCGAGCGGATACCGCCTGGGACACGGCCACTGCGTCGCGGCGGGCCTCTGCTGCATGGCGCGCGCGACCGAGCGCCTGGGCTGGTCGGAGGCAGGCATGGCCGAGCGCGTCGAGCGCTGCGTGGCCGCCCAGGGCCTTCCCACCACGACCGACGCACCGATTGACGAGCTGCTTCGTCAGGCCGCCTTCGACAAGAAGCGCCATGGCCAGACGGTCAACGTGGTCGTTCCCACCGCCGTCGGCTCTTGCGAGATCCGAACGATCACGCTTGAGGAGTTTTCGCATATCGTTGAGCTTGGCTGCTAACGGCCCCGCAACCCAGAGCAAGGAGACAGCATGGCTGCCATTGACGTCACCATCACCCCTCACGAGCTGACGGGCTCGGTCGTCTCTGTGGCGTCCAAGTCCATCGCGCACCGCATCATCCTGCTTGCGGCGCTCACCGAGGGAACGACCCACATCGCCTGCGCCACCAGCTCGCAGGACATCGAGGCCACGCTCTCCTGCGTCCAAGCCCTTGGTGCCCAGGTCGAGAAGAGCGAAGGGGGCTTCTCCATTACCGGCATCGGTGCGTCACTGAGCTCCGAGGCCGCGATCGCCGAGGCCGTCGCGCAGACCCCTGCAACGCTTGACTGTGGCGAGTCTGGCTCTACCCTACGCTTCCTTTTGCCCATCGCCTGCGCCCTTGGACGCCCCTGCGAGCTCGTGGGCCACGGCAGGCTGGCAGAGCGCCCGCTCTCCCCTCTCTATGAGCAGCTTATCGCCCATGGCGCCAGCCTCTCCGAGCAGGGCGCCTTCCCCCTCAAGGTCATGGGGCCCATCCATGGCGGTGCCTTCGCGCTGCCTGGCGACGTGTCATCCCAGTACATCAGCGGCCTGCTCATGGCCGCGCCGCTCATCGACGGCAACGTGAGCGTGCTCGTGAGCCAACCGGTTCAGTCGGAGCCCTATGTCACGCTCACCATCCGTGCGCTCGAGGCCTTCGGCGTCTCGGTAGAGCAGGCAAACGT
>CAJOKK010000165.1 GCA_905235165.1 uncultured Atopobiaceae bacterium
CTGTGCAAAAGCGCATGACCGAATGCGTAGAGCTCCTTCGCGAGCACGGCTGCAAGGTTGACTTTGCCCTTGGCCCCGGCACCCACTTGCAGCACATCCCCACCCGCATCGCCGCGGGCCTCGCAGCCCTGGACGACGCGCTGCAAGCACCCTAAACGGCGCCGGCAGGCTTCCTGCAAAACGGGCGCGAGCGTGTCAATCCCCCGGCACCTGACACACTGGCCACTTTGCCGCAGCTGCAGGCCTCGTCCATCGCCTCCCGCCACCGTGAACACACGGTAATGTTACGGCTTCGCAGATGCTGCCTGCAGCCTGCTATGCTCCTCTTGATACGAAAGCTCTCACGTCGCAGTACAAAGGAGCCAACCATGCTTTACAGCAACCTCTCTGTCAACAGCCTCGGTCACCTCACCATCGCCGGTATCGACGCCGTCGAGCTGGCAGCCAGCTACGGCACGCCGCTCTACGTGCTGGATGAGGACCGCATGCGCAGCAAGTGTCGCACCTATGTCGAGGCCATGCGCAGCTACCTGCCCGAAGGTTCCAAGCCCCTCTTCGCGAGCAAGACCCTCTGCTTCAAGGGCATCTACCCCGTGGTCGAGAGCGAGGGCATGGACGCTGACGTCGTCTCCGCCGGCGAGGTCGCCACGGCGATTGCGGCGGGCTTTCCTGCCGAGCGCCTCTACTTCCACGGCTCCAACAAGACCGACGCTGAGATTGCCTACGGCGTCGAGCAGGGCGTGGGCCACTTCGTGGTGGACAACGTGGACGAGCTCGAAACCCTTTCGCGCGAGGCCCTCGCGCACGGCATCACCCAGAAGGTGCTCCTGCGCGTGACCGTGGGCCTCGACCCGCACACGCTGGCCGCCATCAACACCGGCAGGGTCGACTCGCAGTTCGGCGTGCCCATCGAGACGGGCCAGGCCCTGCGCTTCGTGCGCCAGGCCATCAACACCGAGGGCGTCGAGGTCGAGGGCTTCCACAGTCACATCGGCAGTCAGATCTTCGAGCCGGACTCCTTCTGCGACCAGGTCGATCGCCTGCTCGCCTTCGCCTGCGAGGTCCGCGACGAGCTCGGCTTTATCGCCCGCACCTTCAACCTGGGCGGCGGCATCGCCGTGCCCTACGTGGAGAGCGATCCCAAGGTGGACATCGCGGCCAACATCGCCGCCATCGCCCAACACCTGAACGAAGGCTGCACCCAGGCCAACTACCCCGCCCCGCGCGTGCTCATGGAGCCGGGCCGCTCCATCGTGGCCGATTCCGGCGTGACCCTCTACTCCGCCGGCCGCATCAAAACCATCGAGGGTTACCGCAGCTACGTGATGGTGGACGGCGGCATGACGGACAACCCCCGCTACGCCCTCTACAAGAGCGCCTACACCGTGCTCAACGCCAGCCAGGCCAACGCGCCGGCCGACTTCGAGTGCACCATCGCGGGCCGCTGCTGCGAGAGCGGCGACCGCATCGCCGAGAACATCTCCATCGCCAAGCCCGAGCATGGCGACATCATCGCCGTGCTCGCCACCGGCGCCTACAACTTCGCCATGTCGAGCAACTACAACCGCGTGATGCGCCCGGCCCTCGTGATGATCAGCGACGGCGAGGCGCGCCTGGCCGTGCGTCGCCAGACCATCGAAGACCTGCTCGCCCTCGAAGCGTAAGGCACCACCGACATGCAGATTCGCCACGCACGCACCGCTGACCTCGAGCGCATCATGGCCATCTACGAGCGGGCGCGCGCCTTCATGGCCGCCACCGGCAACCCGCGCCAGTGGGGTCCCACCAACTGGCCACCGCAAAGCCTCGTTGAGCAGGACATCGCCGCCAACAAGAGCTATGTCTGCGAGGAGGACGGCCGCGTGGTGGGGGTCTTCTTCTATGACGCGGGCGAGCGGGTCGACCCAGTCTATGACCACATTGATGACGGGGCATGGATCGGCGACGAGAACTACGGCGTCGTGCACCGCATCGCCTCCGACGGAAGCGTGCCGGGAACGGGCACGTTCTGCATCATGTGGGCCTTCGAGCAATGCGGCCACCTGCGCATGGACACGCACGGTGACAACCGCGTGATGCAAAACCTGCTCGGAAAGCTGGGCTTCATCAAGTGTGGCACCGTCTACGTGCGCGAAGATCGCGACCCGCGCCTCGCCTTCGAGAAGGTCTCCTAACTCGGGCAGGCGCGAAACCGCCCGGAGCTGGGCGTCCGCTCGCTAGAGGGCGCGCAGCATCGCCGTGGAGACCTCCAGTGCGGCAAGCGCGGCCTCACGTGCGTTAACCAGAGTCTCGAAGGGAAGGTCTTCTTCCAGCACGTCGCAATCGAGGTCGTCGGGGAGCTTGCCGTGCTCATAGGCCTCGCGGTCCTTAAACCAGTCCTGACTTCCGTAGTAGGCCGAAAGCTTGCGGAGGGAGTCGATGGCGTCAACCTGCGCGGCGATGGCCTCGCACAGCTGCTCGGTCGCCTCGCGCGAATCGATCAGCGCGTTTCCCATCTCCTGCACGCGCTCGGCGCGGTTCACGTTGTCCTTGGCCATGTCGTTTCCTTCCCTCACGCCGGCGCTGCCGACGGCTCAATCAACCTATGCGCCCACCATTTTAGGCTTCCGCGTGCCTGAGCAGGAAGCAGCGAAGCGGCTCTCGCGTGCGGGCGAAGTCCCAGCAGCGCATTTGCTCACTCACGTCTTCGGCGAGAAGGGTCGTGCGAGGAAGCTCGGCCCCCGCAGGCAGGACGAGCAAGAGCGTCCCTTGCGCGGCCAAGACGCGTTCGACCTGGCGCAAGAACTCGGGCAGGTCCTTGTCCACATCCCAGGCGCGGGTCGAGCCATGAGCGGCAAGGCGCTCGGCAGGCGAGCAGAGCACAAGATCATAG
>CAJOKK010000166.1 GCA_905235165.1 uncultured Atopobiaceae bacterium
CCGGCGTAGATTCCGAACGGCTCGTAGTGAATCTTGGCAACGCTCACGAGGTTCTCGTTGTTCTTCTCGTCGTAATCCTTGAGGTAGTTGATGTGCTGAAAGTAGTTGCAGTCCATCTCGCCGTTGAAGACGACCTTGTTGGGCTGGATGTAATCGGTGAACTCAGAGACCTTGAGGGTGATGCCCTGCTCGGCAAGATGCGGGGCGGCAAACTCGTTGAGGATCTCGGCGTGCGGCGTCGGCGTGGCGGCGATGGTCAGCGTGGAGCTGTCAGCGCCGTTGCCAGAGGAATTGGACCCGCAGGCAGAAAGGGCGGTAAGGGAGAGCAGGCCGAAACCGGCGCTAAGGAAGTTCCTACGAGAGATGTTCGACATTACAGGGCTCCTTTCGGTGATGGTTCCTTACTCGGTAGTGCTGGTCTGTCGTGCAAAAAGATAGCGAGGCAAGACTTATCGATGGTCAATGCGCTTGGCGATGATGTTACCGAGCGACTGGATGATCTGAACGATGACGATGAGCAGGACGATCGTCACGACCATGATGTCGTCTTGATAGCGGTAGTAGCCATAGCGAATGGCGATGTCTCCCAGGCCGCCTGCACCCACGGCGCCGGCAATGGCGGTATAGCCAAGCACGGTGATGAGGGTGATGGAGCCGCCGCGCACCAGCGAGGGCAGCGCCTCGGGGAGAAGGGCGGAGACCACGATGCGCGGGATGCTGGCACCAAAGGCAACCGCGGCCTCGATGGAGGACACGTCAACCTCCTCAAGGGACTGCTCGACCATGCGCGCGACAAAGGGCGTGGTGGCAAGCACCAGAGGCGGCGTAACGCCCACGACGCCGATCGTCGTGCCCACAAGCTGGCGTGTCAGCGGCATAAGGGCCACGATCAGGATGATGAAGGGAATCGAGCGGGCCATGTTGACGAGCCAGCCAAGGACGGCGTTCGTGATTGGCATCGGCTTGAGGCCATGCGGCGACGTGACATACAAGATGATGCCCAGTGCCAGGCCAAAGACGTAAGAGATGGCCGTGGAGACAAACAGCATGCACAGCGTGTCGAGGGTGCCCTGGGCAAGCAGGTTGCCGTACTGTGCCAAGAAGTCGTTGACGTTACCCATTCCAGCTCACCTTTCCCAGCAGGGCCTTCGTGGTCTGAGCCTGCGGATTGGCAAAGACCTCGGCAACCGACCCCTGTTCCACGACGCATCCCTGCTCAAGTACGGCAACGTGCTTGCAGACGCGCTCAACCACTCCCATGGAGTGAGTGATGATGACGATGGTTGCACCCGTCTCCTTGTTGATGCGCTCCAGCATGTCGAGAACGCTCACCGTACTTGCCGGGTCGAGGGCTGAGGTCGCCTCGTCGCACAGGATGTGGTCGGGGTGAAGGGTCAGCGCACGTGCGATGGCAACGCGCTGCTTCTGGCCGCCCGAAAGCTGAGCAGGGTAGGAGTCCTCCTTGCTGGAGAGACCGACCATGTCGAGAAGTTCGCGTGCGCGTTCGCGGTCTGCCTCCTCGATGCGGCCCTTGGCGGCAAGGAAGGGGAAGCATACGTTGTCGAGGGCGGTCTTCTGGGCGAGAAGGCCAAAGTTCTGGAAGATCATGGCCACGTGATGGCGCCAGGGCGCGCAGCTCTGCTCCCTCGAGCGCCGTTACCTCAACGTCGTCAACAAAAACCTGCCCGGAGGTAGGTTTTTCGAGAGCGTTGATGCAGCGCACGAGCGTTGACTTGCCGGCACCGGAGATGCCGATGACGCCAAAGATGTCGCCCGATTCGATCTCGAGATTGACGTCCTTGAGGGCGTGCGCGCTCGAGTTTTCATAGACCTTTGAGAGGTGCTGGATGGATATCACGAGAAAAAACTCCGCTTCGTTATGACTACAGGGAGGCTTGCTCCTGCCAGAGCAAACCTAACAAAGGCGCCCGGTCTCACCACGCACACAGGCGTGCAGCTCGGTGAGTTGCCCGGGCTTGGGCATCTCTTGCTGCCTCAGGCACATCATGCCATTTGTAACGAAGTTGTTCATGGAAAAAACTCTACTGGTGCGATAGGATTTATGCAACGTACCCTACTACTATGAAACAAGACTGTCGCAATGCACAAGCCCGAATGATGGTTTTGTGGGTGCTCGCTTCGTCGGGGTAGGCCCTCGACGTCTGCCAGCGGAAGGAGGTCAGTATGTGCGAGATCTTTGCCGTCTGCTCGCGTCGTCCCGTGAATGCCAACGGGAGGCTCAGGGAGTTCTATGGACACAGCGTTGACCATCCGCATGGCTGGGGCCTGTGCTGGCGTGACGGCTCGCGCATTCAGGTCTTCAAGGAGTCGCTGCCCGCGGTGGACTCGAACTACCTTCGCTACGTGCTTGACGACCCCATTCGAGCCTCGCAGCTGGTGGCCCACATCCGCAACGCAACCAAGGGCTCGGTCTCTATCCAGAACTGCCACCCCTTTATCGGTAGCGACGAGGCGGGGTGCGAGTGGATCATTGCCCACAACGGCACCATCATCAACTCGTCCCTCATTCAGGGCTACGAAGACGTAGAGCTCGGCCAAACCGACAGCGAGCAGGTTGTGCTCTTCCTGATGGACCTGCTCGACGCAGCTGCCGTGCGCAACGGTGGCCAGCTCGACTTCTCCGAGCGCTTCGTGGTGCTGTCCTACGCGTTGGCCTCGCTTTCGGTGAGCAACAAGCTCAACCTCGTGCTAAACGACGGTACCTATACCTATGTGCATACCAACACGGTGCGCGACACCATGTTCTTCTCGCAGACTGACCAAACGGTCTACTTCTGCACCGTCCCCCTTGAGGACGGCGGAGAATGGAAGCCCGTGCCGCACTGCCGCCTTATTGCCTACCGAGACGGGCGGATGGTTCGCATGTCTGCCTCGCACGGCTACTTCTTTGATGACGACAACTACCTTGAGCGACTGGGAATCAAGCCCGTTGCCTAGCGGGAGGGGAGAAGCACATGAAAGTCGCGACGACCTTTGACCTGGTGGCAGCGCGAGAGGCGCTTCGGGCTGAGGGGCTGCCCCTCGAGTTGCGTCTGCACGATGCCTGCGGAGCGCAGACCATGGAGCTTCGTGAGATTGACGGTTCGGCGGGTGAGGGCGAAGGGCTTCTGGAGCGTGGACGCGCGGTTGTGAGCGAGGTGTTCGCATCCCGTGGTCTGGCTGTGGAGTCGGTGGACCAAGAGGGTCGTATCCTGCGGGTTTGCTAGCTCTAGGGAGCAAACCTTCGCTACAATGGCTGGGCATTTATCCTTGTTTGAAAGGTAGTTCGGGGCTCGCCATGCTGAACCAGTTTTCCCGCACCCAACTTCTTCTGGGCCGTCAGGCCATGGACGTGCTCGCCCATGCGCACGTCATCGTCTTTGGCGTGGGCGGCGTGGGCGGCAACGCCGTCGAGGCGCTCGCGCGCTCGGGCGTCGGACATCTGGATCTTGTTGATGATGACCTCGTGTGTCTTACCAACGTGAATCGCCAGGTCATCGCCACCGTCAAGACGGTCGGCAAGCCCAAGGTGGAGGCCATGGCCGAGCGTGTGGCCGACATCAACCCGCTCTGCAAGGTGACCTGCCATCGCTGCTTCTACCTGCCCGAGACGGCCGACCAGTTTGACTTCGCGAGCTACGACTACGTGCTCGACTGCGTTGACACGGTGACGGCCAAGCTCAACCTGGTGCAGCGCGCGCAGGCAGCGGGCACGCCCATCATCAGCGCCATGGGTGCGGCCAACAAGCTCGACCCCACGCAGATCAAGGTGGGCGACATCTACGAGACGAGCATCTGCCCGCTCGCGCGCATCATCCGTAAGGAGTGTCGCAAGCGGGGAATTCCCGGTTTCAAGACGGTCTACTCCACCGAGCCGTCTATCCGTCCGCTCGAGGACGCTTCCATCAGCTGTCGGGCGCACTGCATCTGCCCGCCCGAGGCGCAGCGCCACTGCACCGACCGTCGCGACATTCCCGGGTCGGTTTCGTGGGTGCCGCCGGTTGCGGGCATCATCATGGCGGGCGAGGTCGTGAAGGACCTCGTGGCCGGTGTTGACAGAGAGGCCTAACACAAAGCGCGCCACCGGCTTCGAGCTGGTGGCGCGCTGCTTTTGCGTGCGTGTGGCGGTGTGAGGAGCCGTTAGCTCACCTGCCAGAAGGGCTTCTCGGCAGCGAAGGCCTCGAGCGGGGCTAGGTAGGCGGCCTCGTCGTCATCAAGGGCATGGCGGGCAAGCGAGAAGAGGTTCTTCTCCCAAGCCTCGAGCGTCTGGCCATAGACCTGACCCGAGAGCCCGTGTGTCTGAATCTGTGCAACTGCCTGCTCGACGTCTTCGCTGCTGAGCTTCCATGTGCCGCGCGTCTGTGCGCTGTCGGGGTTCACGCCAAGGGCC
>CAJOKK010000167.1 GCA_905235165.1 uncultured Atopobiaceae bacterium
ACGCAGGCGTGATGCTTCTTGGCAAGACCATTCAGGGCAAGCTGGGCCTGTAGCCAGTCAAGGCGCTCGCGCGAGGCATCGACCGTCACGGTCGCCTTGGCACCCGCTGCCGCCGCGCGCACGCTGGCCGCATTGCCCGAGGCAAAGAGGTTGGCGACAAGAACGCCGCTCGCGTGCTTAGCCACGAAGTCACGCACGGCGCGCAGCTCGAGCGGAAGCGACAGGCCCGCCGCGCCGGCGAGGTCGATCTCAAAGCGACAATCGCCCTCGGAGACGCAAGCCCTTTGCGCCGGTTGGTTGTCGCGCGTGCGAGCGTAATTGGCGTCGCTGATCCAGGGCTGCTCGACGGCGTGCGAGCGCTCGACGCCAAGAAGGGCGCACGCGATGTTGACGGCATCGGCGAAGTGGCGGCCGGCACGCAGCGCGTCCACCGCGCGGGGACGCGGACGCTCCGTCAGCAGCAAGAAGCGCTCGCCGTCGTCTCGCCCGGCTCCCTGGAAGAAATCGATCGAGACGGGGTAGTCGGGCAGGTCGGCATCGTAGACACGATAGCAGCTGACCCCTTCCTTGCGCGCGCGACGGGCGCTCTCCTTGCCCACCTTGCGCAGGCGGCCGGCAAACTGCTCACTAGCCTTGTCGGCGATGCGAACGCTCGTCTGCTCACCCGCAAGCGAGACCAGCTGCAGCTGGCGCGGCTTCTCGGAAAGGTCGTAGCGACGCACCCAGGCCTCGATGGGACCGTTGTGGCAGGCGATCGTCTCCACGGGAAGACGGCCAAGGGCAGAGTCGATGCCCTCGTCAGGCGTGATGAGGGCAGCCTGCCAGTTCTTGGGAACGGCGTCGAGGGCCGAGGCGAGCGCGGCGCGCACCTGGGGCAGCGCGTCTTGGGAGAGCAGGCGCATGCCGTAGGGCGGATTGGCCACCACCAGGCCGCGCGCCCCCTTGCTGCCGCGCACGTGACGCGCGAGATTGGCCGCGTCGTCAACGAAGAAGTCGATAAGATCGGCCACGCCCGCGCGCTCGGCGTTGGCACGAGCCAGCTCGATGACCTGGGCATCGAGGTCACCCGCCTCGATGCGCACGCGAGCGCGCGGCTCGGCCTGGGCAAGCGCCGCCTCGCAGAGCAACTCATCCCAGAGCTGCGTGTCGTGACGAACCCAGCCGGAAAAGCCCCAGCTCTTGCGGAGAAGACCGGGTGCTACGCCGCCTGCGATAAGGGCGGCTTCGATAGCAAGGGTGCCCGAGCCGCACATGGCGTCGGCGAGCATGCCACCTTCGGCCGCCAGCTCATCCCAGCCGGCAGCGAGCAGCATCGAGGCCGCCAGGGTCTCCTTGAGCGGCGCCTCGGACTGGATGCCCTCTTGGCGATAACCCCTGCGGTGCAGCGACTCGCCCGACAAGTCGAGGGCGAGGGTCGCGCGCGTCCCACGCAGGGAGACTTGCAGGAGGAAGCCGGGATTCTTGGCATCAACGTCGGGTCGGGTGCCACGTACTTCTCGCAAGCGATCGCAAAGGGCATCCTTCACCTTCAGGGCGGTGAACTGGGTGTTTCTCAGCGTCTCGCTCGTACCGTGGGCACGAACGGCGATGGTGGCGCCATTGCGCACGTGCTTCTCCCAAGGAAAGGAGGCGACGCTTTGGTAGAGTTCGTCGGCATCGGAGGCAGGAACGCGAGCGAGCACGAGCTGGATCCTCGTAGCCGTGCGGCTCCACAGGCAGGCGCGGTAGGCATCGCGCTGGGTGCCGAAGAAGGCCACCGACCCATTCAACGGACGCACGCGGTGCGCGTCCAAGCCACGAAGCTCGCGCGCAAGCTGCGCCTCGAAGCCACCGGCACAACGCGCGACCAGCTCAAGCTCACCATCTTTCACGTGCTACTCCCCTCTCGTTCTTCTGCCTCTGATGGTAGCGAAGATAGCAACAAACAGGGGAGGGCGGCGTCCCAAGGAGGGATGGCACCCCGACAAGGAGCAGGGTCACCCCGCCAAGGAGGGGCAGCCCCCCACCAAAAAGTGACATTTCCAGGCTCGTTTTGTCACAAAATGGCTAGGGGGTACGTACCCAAGGGACCACTTGAGGCCGCTCCCCCTACCAAAAAGTGACATCTCAAGGCTGGTTTTATGGGTATATCAGTGTCCCTTTATCAGCATCACTGTAACCAAGAGCCAGAAAATCAATCCGAGTCCAAAGATAAGAGCGTGCTTCTTCTCGGAGTGCACTGCTATGTATTCGCGAATCAGTGCACTTGGCCAGAAGTAAAATGCCACACGGCTTCCTATGCCCGTGCACTCGAGGCCCACTTGGCGGCAATATCTGAGCGCCCTGTAAACGTGATAGTTACTTGTCACAAGAGCCGTGTATTTTCTTCCTTCGCGACTGTCGATAATATCCTTTGAAAACTTCAGGTTCTCGAGAGTGGTAGCTGAACGATCTTCAAGGAGGATATCGTCTTCAGGAATCCCCTTCTCAAGCAGATACCTCTTCATCGCTTCGGCCTCGGAAATGTTCTCATCGGAGCCCTGTCCTCCCGAAGGAATGAGCTTTGTCGGTGAAGAGTCGCCGCGATACACGTCTATCGCCTTGTCTACCCTCTCCTGCAGCAGTTTGGTTAACTTCTCTCCCTCTAGAAGACCGGCGCCGTGAATTATGACGTAATCAAAGTCCTTTTTCTTGGGGACTATCATAAGAAATATCGAGTAAATCATGAATATAACGAACGACATTGAACCATAAATCACAGTCGTGATTATCAGCGCTCGTATCAGGAAGGAATCCGAAGTAATATAAGCCTGGACACTTTCAAGTTCGACAGCGGAAAAATACAAAATATAGGAGGAA
>CAJOKK010000168.1 GCA_905235165.1 uncultured Atopobiaceae bacterium
CATTTTGAGACAAAAACGGGCCCGAATCGTCACTTCGTGGCTGCAGCCAGCCATTTCGTGACAAAAACGGGCCCGTTCTTGTCTTATGCCAGGTGATCGAGGACGTAGGGAAGAATGCCACCAGAGGCCATGAAGCGAGCCTCCATCGGGGTGTCGATCCTCACCTGGGCGTCAAAGGTCACGGTCGTGCCGTCGGCACGGGTGGCGGTCACCTTGGTCGTGCGGGCGGGCAGGGCGTCAGCAGAAACGTCCACCGGCTCTACCGAGAAGGTCTCGGTACCGTCAAGGCCGAGCGTAGCGGCGCTCTCCCCTTCCGGCAGCTGCAGGGGCAGCACGCCCATCTGCACCAGGTTGGAGCGGTGAATGCGCTCGAAGCTCTCGGCGATGACGGCCTCGACGCCGAGAAGGGCCGGACCCTTGCCCGCCCAGTCGCGGCTCGAGCCGGAACCGTACATCTTGCCAGCCACCACGAGAAGCGGGGTCTTCTCGGCGCGATAAGACTCGGACGCGTCGAAGATGCTCTTCACCTGGTCGTCGGTCTGGTCGAGGGTCCAACCGCCCTGGCGACCGCCTGCCAGCAGGTTCTCCAGACGGACGTTGGCGAAGGTGCCGCGCATCATGACCTCATGGTTGCCACGACGGGCACCGTAGGTGTTGAAGTCGGCCTGGTCAACGCCACGCTCACGCAGGTAGCGAGCGGCCGGCGAATCAGAGGCGATCGAGCCCGCGGGCGAGATGTGGTCGGTGGTGACGAAGTCGCCGAGAAGGGCCAGCGCGCGACCGGCCTCCACGCCCACGCGCTCACGCGAACGGGCGAGGTCGAAGTAGGGCGCGCGGCGCACGTAGGTGGACTGCTCGTCCCAGGGGAAGGTGGGCGACTCGCTCGAGGCGATCTGCTGCCAGGCCTCGGAGCCGTCAACGCCCTCAGCACGCGCCTCGGCAAAGAGCTCGGGCGTGAGGACCTTGTCCAAGACCTCGTTAATCTCTGCGTTAGAAGGCATGAGGTCAGACAGGAAGACCTCCTTGCCCTGGGCATCGGTGGCAAGCGGAGTCGTCGCAAGGTCGATGTCCATGGTACCGGCAATGGAATAGGCCACCACGAGCGAGGGCTCGCAGAGGAAGTTCTGCGCCACGTCGGGGCTGATGCGGCCGTCGAAGTTGCGGTTGCCCGAGAGGACGGAGGTGAGCTCGGCGTCGGCGGCGATGGCGTGAAGGGCGGGGTGGATGTCACCCGAATTGCCGATGCAGCTCATGCAGCCGAAGCCACAGGTGAAGAAGCCGAGCTTGAAGAGGTCGTCGGTCAGGCCCGCGCGACGCAGGATGAGCTCGGTGGCGTGGCTGCCCGGCGCGAGGATCGTCTTGACCCACCTTGCGGGCAAGCAGACCCGCCGCGACCATCATGGCCGGGTCGGTCGCCGTGGTGCAGCTGGTGATGGCCGCGATGGCAAGGGCGCCATGGGCAAGCTCGACCGTGCCGGACGGCAGCTCGACCGAGAAGCGCTCGGACAGGTCCTTGCCATGCTCGACGGCCACGGACTCGAAGCGCTCGGCCAGGCCCGCCGGCACGACGCGGTTGTGCGGACGAGAAGGACCGGCCAGCGAGGTCTCGACGCTGGCAAGGTCGAGCTCGACGGTGCGCGCGTAGGTGCGCTCGGCCTCGTCCCAGATGCCCTCGGCCTGCAGGTAGGCGCGGGCAAAGGCGAGCTCGGAGGCATCGCGGCCGACAAGGGCGAGGTAGTCCATGACCACGTCGTCGGCCGGGAAGAGCGTGGTGGTGCTGCCGTACTCGGGCGTCATGTTGGCCACGCAGGCGCGCTGGGTGGCGGAAAGCGTGGCCACGCCGGGGCCGGTGACCTCGACGAGCGAACCCACGACGCCGGCGGCGCGCAGCTTCTCGCAGACGGTCAGGGCCAGGTCCATGCCGGAGATGCCGTCGCGCAGCTGGCCGGTCAGGCGCAGCTCGACCACGGAGGGAACGAGCATGGAGATGGGCTGGCCCAGCGCCGCGGCCTCTGCCTCAATGCCGCCCACGCCCCAGCCGAGCACGCCCACGCCGTTTGCGGTTGTGGTGTGCGAGTCGGTGCCGACGAGCGTGTCGAAGCAGGCCGTCTCAATGTCGCCTGTAGCCAGGGCGTCGCGCATCACGACGTTGCAGAAGCGCTCGATGTTGAGCTGGTGGCAGATGCCCACGCCGGGCGGGACGATCTCGACGTTGTCGAAGGAGCGCGAGGCCCACTTGAGGAAGGCGAAGCGCTCGGCATTGCGCGTGGCCTCGAGCAGCTCGTTCTTATCGGCACACCCAGCGCAACCAGCCTCGTCGGCGATGACGGAGTGGTCGATCACGAGCGTGCAGGGAATGCGCGGGTTCACGAGCGACGGGTCTCCCCCACGCTCGACCATCGCGTCGCGCATGGCGGCGAAGTCCACGAAGACGGGCACGCCGGTGAAGTCCTGGAAGAGCACGCGGGCGGGCATGAACTCGATCTCGTCGCCCTGCTCGCCGGCAAGGCCCGCCGAGACGATGGCGTGGGCCTGCTGCACGCGGCGCTCCTCGTCGTCGACGCGGCGCACGACGTTCTCGAGCAGGGTCACCAGCGCGCGCGGAAGCCTCTCGGCCCCCGGGATCTGAGAGACGTCGTACACAAGGCGGGAAACTCCGCCTGCCTCCAGCGTGCGCGGCACAGAGGCCGCGACGACGGCCTCACGAAACTCGGGACTCACCTGCGTTACCTGCGACATTAGTCCTCCTCATCCAGCGGCTGCCACTCGGACTCATGCCGCTTGTTGTAGCGCTCCTCAAGCCAGTTCACCAGACGCGTCAACTGCTCGGTCGGGTCGTTTTCACCCGGTTCGGGCGCGTTCAGCCATTCGTACTGATTATGGAAGATGACCGTTCCGCACAGGGCGAACACGATGAGAAATAACGTCATTGAAACGGTGAGGGGCTCAAGCGGCGAGAAACTTCGGGAAGAGCAGCATCCCGCCAAAGAGCATGATGACGACCGAGGCGATCAAAGCCTTGCGCAGAGGGGTGAGGGGCTTGGAAATCGTCACAAGCAGCTCGACGCCAATGATCGAGGAGAGGATCAAGGCGCAGGTCGAGCGCTGTGCGTAGTCCATGCCAACGTTGTCTCCCAAGAATTGCACGGCAAGCAGGGTAATAACGATGGCAACGGCGGCAGGAAGCGACTTGCGCAGCACGTTTACCAGGAACTTGCCAGAGATGCGGTCTTTGTTGGGCTCGAGCGAGAGCACGAAGGAGGGCCAGCCGATGGCCGCGCCGGAGAAGAGCGACATCTGCACAGGAAGGAAGGGATAGGGCGGGAAGAAGATGCACAGGAAGGTCAGCGCTGCGGAGAAGAGCGTCTTAACGATGAAGAGCGAGGCACTTCTCTCCAGGTTGTTGATGGAGCGACGACCCTCGGCCACCACCTCGGGCATGTGGGAGAAGTCGTTATCGACCAAGACCACCTCGGAGACGCTGCGCGCCGCCGACGAGCCGGACGACATCGAGACGGAGCAATCCGCCTCCTTGAGCGCGAGGACGTCGTTGACGCCGTCGCCCGTCATGGCGACGGTATGGCCGTCGGCCTGGAGCGCTCGCACCAAAGAGCGCTTCTGCTCGGGAGTAACGCGACCAAAGACGCAGGTATTTTTGACGGCTGCGGCAAGGTCCTCATCCGTCTTGAGGGTCGAAGCGTCAACGTAGGCGTCGGCGCCCTTGATGCCCACCGAGCGCGCAATGCCCGACACGGTACGCGGGTCGTCTCCCGAGATGACCTTGAGGTCGACCCCTTGGTCGGCGAAGTAGGCCATGGTCTGGGCGGCGGTCGGGCGAACCTCATCGCGCAGGGCAACGAAGCCCATCAGACGCACGTCGCCCTCGATGGCGTCCTCGGGCGTGAAGCCATCGACCTCGCAAACCACCAGCACGCGCTCAAGCTCGCCAAAGGAGTCGAGCTCAGAGCGCAGTTCTCCCATCTGCTCGGCAATCACGAACTGGGCGGCACCCATCACGTAGGCATGGCCGTCCTTGCACACGCAGCCAGAGTACTTGCGTGCCGAGCTAAAGGGAATGACCCGCTCCACGTCTTCGGGGTTGATTCCGCGCTCGGAGGCATAGCCGAGAAGCGCGCTAGCCGTCTCGTTGGCATCGGAGGCATTGCCGTGCGCCACGCTGCAGAAGGCACGCTCGAGCTCAGCGACGCTCGTCTCTCCCACCGGGCGAACCTGCGTTACCTCCATCTGGCCACTCGTGATGGTACCCGTCTTGTCGAGGCAGAGGGTGTCTACGCGCGCAAGCGTCTCAACGCAATAGACCTGCTGGATAAGAACGTTTTTGTGCGCGAGCCTCACCGTTGCGATGGCAAGCACGCTTGAGGTGAGCAGCATGAGCCCCTGGGGAACCATGCCAAGCACGGCCGCAACCGTTGAGAGGGCGGCTTCGGAAAGGGTTGTCTGATCCACGAAGCAGGTGCGCAAAAACAGGCCGATGCCCAGCGGAATCATGGGGATGACGGCAAGCTCGACGATCATCGAAAGCGAGCTGCGAATCTCGGAGTTAACGGGCTTGAGGTAGCGGGCCTGCGCACCGAGCTGCGAGGCGTAGCTGGCATCGCCCACGCGAACCACACGGCAGGTGACGTCTCCGGCTATGACATTGCTACCCGAGAAGAGCACGTCGCCGGGACCTTTGGGAATAGGTTCGCTCTCGCCCGTGAGCAAGGACTCGTCGAGCAGCGGCGCCCCCTTGAGCACCACGACATCAGCGGGAACCTGGTCTCCGTGGCGAAGGATGATGACGTCGTCAACCACGATGTCGTCGTCAGAGACCTCAACCACCTGGCCGGAGCGAATCGCCCGAATGCGACCCGAGGTAAGGATGGAGAGGCGCTCCACCATCTTACGAGCGCGAAGCTCCTGGGTAACGCCAATAACCAGGTTGGCTATGACGATGCACATGAAGGAGAGGTTGTACCACTCACCCGTAAGGATGACCACGAGCGCAAGCACGAGGTTGATGGCATTAAAGAGCGTGCAGGCATGCTCCCTGATGATCTGCTTGGTAGTCTTGGAGTTGTCGTTGGTGCATCGGTTGGTAAGGCCCGCGGCAACGCGCCGCTCCACCTGTTCGTCGGTCAGGCCCTCCAGCGAGATGTCTTCCTCGCGCTCTTCTCTCATCAAGCGATCGCCTTTCCTAGGCACCCTATTCATCCCTAGCTTCACTAACGAAAAAGGTGGCCCCTTTCCCAGCCAAGCGAGAAGGGCCATCTCCATGGGTGAAGTATTCCCTAGGCTAGCACCCGTTAAACCTAGACGAAGCGACTTACCAGCGCACGGTAGCTTGTGAAAAGGAAAAGGCCACCTCAAAGGGTGGCCTTTCAGCTTCTATGGTGCCCCCAGGGGGACTCGAACCCTCGACCTTTCGCTCCGGAGGCGAACGCTCTAATCCGCTGAGCTATAGGGGCAACGGAGAAGAAGTATAGCCTATAAACGGAGCCTCTGCACTAGGTGTGGGCAAAGGTCGTGCGTAAGGTCCGATCCGAATTACGGACTTGGGCGGCCCCGGCCGTCGGAGTCCGCGAAAGCGGGGCCTGAATTGCGGACTTGGGCGGCCCCGGCCGTCGGAGTCCGCGAAACTGGGCGGGTTTTTACGGACTTGGGCGGCCACGGCCGTCGGAGTCCGTGAAAACGCTGCTCGAATTACGGACTTGGGCGGCCACGGCCGTCGGAGTCCGCGAAAGCGGGCAGGTTTTTACGGACTTG
>CAJOKK010000169.1 GCA_905235165.1 uncultured Atopobiaceae bacterium
AATTACTATTTTGGCATGTCCATGGAGTTTGAGTTTACGCAGCCTCGTAATGGTCTGAGTAACGGCACGGACGCGATCTTCGAGTTCAACGGAGATGACGATACGTATGTCTACATTGACGGCGTGAAGATTCTGGATATCGGCGGCAATCACGACGCGCTTCCCGGCTCCTTCAATTTCAGGACGGGCCAAATCACCTATGCCGAGCATGCCTACCTTGAGCCTGGCCAGTATTGGGGCGAGACGGAAGAGGTCGGCGGGCAGATTGTTGACAAATATATTCCCGGTCCCGATTATAGGGCCCCAAAGTCCGCGCTGCCGACCACTATCTTTGAAGCATTCAAGATGGCGGGCAAGTTCCCTGACGGTACGGATTGGGTTGACGGAAGGGAGAGCAACTACTTCATTGACTACGATGGAGATGGGACTCTCGACACCTTCAAGGATTTCTCGAAGCATACGTTCAAGATGCTCTATGCCGAATCGGGCGCCGGAGCCTCAAACCTTGACTTACGCTTCAATCTTCTCATCAATGAGCCTGGCGCCTTCACGGTTGAGAAGAAGCTCCAAGACGACATGCTTGACGAGTATGGTGCCCGTGAGTTCGAGTACCAGGCTTATGTCACTGACATCTACAATAACCGTCAGCTCGTTACTAGCGATGGCCAGCAGGGCATCAAGAGCGCGACGCATATCGACCGTAGCGGTGCTGAGACTCCGCTTGCCTTTGATTCGAACGGCATCTTCAAGCTCAAGGCGAATGAGCAGGCCAAGATCGTTCTTGAAGACGAAAACTGGACATATGACGTGCGCGAGGTCAACATTCACGACGACGTGAAGTCAGTCTTGGCAAATAACGACAAGACAGAGCGAGGGAACTACAGCGAAGATGCTGCTGTTGGCGAGTATGTTGCCACGCCGACTGCGGAAACAACCGGGGACCGTCCAAATGTCTCCTTCCTGAACGAGATGGATCCCTGCGACCTCGTGGTGACCAAGGAAATCAGCGAGGGCGTGCCTGTGTCTGGTGACAGCTTCCGATTCCGTGTCTGGCTTGAACGTTCCCAGGACGGTAAGGTATTGCCTGCGCCCAAGGCTCCCTATACCCTCTGGAAGAAGGTCTTCTCCTCTGACGGAAGCTGGGACGGCAGCTCTTGGGAGCGTGTTGACCAGCGTACCCACTACACGGGCGTCGACGGTACCCTTATGCTCGAGGCTGACCAGAAGGCCGTCATCCACGGTCTCGTGAGAGATGCCAAGTACGTCGTCATCGAGGATAACTGGGATGCCAATGGCTACGAGTTCCTTTCCATCGAAGACGATGGCGACGACAGTGGGGATGCCGCAATTTGGAACACCTTCATTGCCGCTGCCGCCACGAACTACTGGAACGAGTTCAACACCAACGGAGCCTTCAGTGACGACGATGCCCACACGGTTGGTTCGGTGAGCTATCCCAGCACCACGGTTACGGGCTACAACAGGAATGGCAGCAGGCTCACCCTGCTCAAGGCCGACGCCGCGAAGGCCTCCCTCGATGACCTGGTGGCCAAGGACAGCTCCGACCTCGACCAGGGCTACCAGTTCAATCCCAACAAGTACCTGGACGGCTCCAAGTTCAACCTCTCCGTGCGCATTCCCCAATACGACCAGGGTGACGGCACCTGGGGCGATGATCCCGTGAGCACGGGCGACCCCATCGTCGGCTATCGCTACCGCCTGATTAACGAGACGACCGACCCGCGTGACGAGGTTGGCGAGCGCGGCAAGTCCTACGAGAACATTGAAGTCGCGGCCAGCGGTGAGGTCCTGCGCCTGAAGGCAGGTATCTATCAGCTCACCGAGACGGTCAAGCCCTCCGGCTACGCACGCGCCTCCATTGATCCCATCTACTTCAGCGTCTCCAAGGATGGCACGGTCAAGCTCGTGAATGAGAACGGTACGGACCTTGCGTATCCCAACATCGCTGTCGCCAAGGACTCGCTGCCGACGCCCAATCCTACTGGTGTCAAGGCCATCCATACCGTGCAGGTCTATAACATCAAGGGCTTCTCGCTCCTGAAAACCGATGCCCTCAAGGTCAGCCAGGACGACATCGTTCCCGTTGACGCTTCCGATCTCACCCAGGGCTACCAGCTCAATCCCAACAAGTTCCTCGATGGCGCCAAGTTCAAGGTCGAGCGCGTTGAGGCTCTGTACCAGTGGGGCGACGGGGACTTCCGTCCGACGCCCAAGAACCCGGGTGATGCCGTCGCTCGCTACGATTACGTGACAGTCGATGCCTTCGGTGCGGCGCTTGGCTACGACGACGTGGCCGTCAACAAGAGCGGCGAGCCCAGCATCGTGCTTGACGCGGGAATCTATCGCATCACCGAGAACCTGGCTCCGTCGGGCTACATCATGAACGGTCCGATCTTCATGAAGGTCAACGTCGACAACACCATCGAGCTCGTGAAGGACCAGACGGGCGTGGCGCCAACGGCAGGCCAGTATGACAAGCTTGCCCGCGTGACGGTCTATGACCCCGCAACCGACGCCGACAAACGTCTGGGCGACGAGAAGATCTACTTCCTGCAGTTCCTCAACGAGCCTGGCACCTGAGCTTCCGCATGCGGGTGGGTGCGGAACGACCATCTTCACCTTGGTGGGTTCCGTCATCTGCCTGCTCGGTGCGGCTGGGTATGTTGTTTCTTCCAAGAAGCGTTATGAGTGAGGCTTGACCACTTGGGCCGGAAGGGGAGTGCTCCCTTCCGGCCCAAGGAGCGAGGTCTAGCGTGTGGGGTTGATGGCACCAAGTACCCTATAGATCACATGATTTCGTTGTCTCGTGTGCTTAGGTTGATAAGCACACCTATGATGTCCTGTTTTAGCATTCACGATTTCTACATATGAAAATTTGTAAACGGTAGGAAGACGCGCTTTCAAAGGCGGGGTGTTATTGCCTGCCTTTTCTCATTCTTCACCGCGGCCAATTTTTGGCGTAGCATGGTACCAACTTAGTTTGTGACCTTTTGTGTTTTGATTTGCAATCGCAAAGACCGCATTAGTGTTGGAGAGTGAGCGCATGATGCATGACGAGGCGTATGAGTCCGTTTCTGTTCAGGCAAAACAGCAGGGTAAGGTTCGCTCTCGTCATAGGAAGTACCTAGCCTTATTCTCCGTTTTGGCTGTTTTTGTGGCTGGTGCCACGGCGCTTGCGCTCATGCGCAACGGCCTTGCCAAGATCCGCGAGGTCCGTGTGCTCGAGTGCCCTGCCGCTGGAACGACGGTCGCCCATCACCATACTGCCGATTGCTACGATGCGGATGGCAACCTGATCTGCCCACTTCCTGAGCTTGACCTCCATACTCACGATGACTCCTGCTATGAGGAGCGAAAGTATCTCATCTGCGGACAAGAAGAGTCAGACACCCATCATCACAGCGATGCCTGCTACGCCACTGAGCGCGTACTCACCTGCGGAAAGCCTGAGTGCACCGTCGAGCACGTTCACGATGACGCCTGCTTCAAGACCACCACGGTAGACGATGGCGATCAAGCGGCGCGTGAGCTGACGGCCGAGCTCAAAGAGAGCGAGGCTGACGGTACGGAGAAGACCGTGCTGTCGGTTCGCGCCAAGGTTTCAGACAAGGCCCTTCCCGATGATGCAACGCTTAAGGTTGAGCGCATCGCCGCCTCCGAGACTGACAAAGCTGCGCAAGAGGCCAAGGCCCAGAAGGTCTACGACAGCGCTTACAAGCTCCTAACAGAGAAGCTCGGCGAAGAGAGTGCGCCCGAGCGCCTTGACACGGTGTCCGTCTCCTTTGTTAATGCCAAGGGCGAGCAGATCGTGCCTTCCGAGAAGGTCACGATTGACCTCACGACCGATAACCTCCAGGGAGTGCCGGCTGACGAGCTTCAGCTGGTGAACGTGAGTGACGAGAAGCCCGAGGGCGAGCTCGTTGAGGGCGTCTCCAAGGTCGAGCCCGTAAAGGATGAGACCGAGGAAGCCAACGCCGCCGACGAGGCCACTGCTTCCGACGAGGCCAACGCCGCGGACGAGGCCAACGCCGCCGACGAGGCTGCCGCAGAGGCAGACGCCGCAGTTATCGTGACCCCCGATGACTTCACCACGCTTCGTGCCACCGTCGAGAAGCCCGCTTCCCTCCTCATCTTCAAGGCGAAGGCACCTGAGCTTCCGAATCCTGAAGACTATCCCGCACAGAGCTTCGAGGGTGCCACTGATGCCCTGAAGGTCTCCGTTGATGCCCCGGCTGGCGCCCTTCCCGCGAACACGCGAATGGGTGTCGCAAGTGTTGACAAGGACGAGGCCATTGCCTTGGTGAAGGACGCCCTGGCACAGTCTGGCCGCACGGTAGACGTCAGCTCCGTGCTGGCGGCAGACATCCGCTTCTTCGACGAGTCCAACCAGCCTCTCGAGCCGCTTGCTCCCGTTACGGTGCGCATGAGCTCTGACTCCTTCGCGCAAATGGGCGATGCCCAGATCGTCAAGCTTCCGAGCGAGACTTCTGGAGAGACGCTTTCCACCATGGTCTCGTCCTTCGACGAGGCGGCCACGACGGCTACCTTCGAGTCCGCTGCGGGCGGAGCCTATGCGGTTGCCGACATCAAGAACATCGCGGGTGGCGTACTGAGCGCCGAGGGAGATGGCTACAAGGTCAGCGTCACCTATGGCGAGGATGCCAAGGTGCCGGATGATGCCACCCTTGAGGTGAGCGAGATTGCCAAGGACGACGCAAGCTTTGACACCTACATCGCCGCAGGCGAGAAGGCTCTTGGCCTTGACGAGGGGGCTGCTACCTACGCACGCCTGCTCGACATCTCCATCATGTCCCAGGGCAAGAAGGTCCAGCCGGCAAAGGGCGAGTCTGTTGACGTGCGCATCGAGCTCACCGACGCAACCGCCAGTGACCTCGACGTCGTACACTTTGCCGATGGTAAGACCGACGGCGAGGTTATGGACGACGCCACAACCGAGACTCCCGTCGCAGGCGTCTCGGTGGCGCAGGGTCGTGCCGTCGACTTCTCAACGGAAGGCTTCTCCAAGTACGCCATCATCAATACGGGCGTGACCGATAACCTTGACGGCAAGATCTTTGCCATCGTCAACAAGAACTCTGATGCTGGCGGTGGTGACCCGAAGGGCTATGCCCTGCAGAAGAGTGCATCAGAGAATGCAAATTATCCGAAGCAGCGTAAGGCCGCCTTGTTGGATGGTGACGCCAACTATCTCAATACGGAATCCGGCGAGACCGTTACGCGTTGGAAGTTCACCGATGCCGGAAACGGCAAGTA
>CAJOKK010000170.1 GCA_905235165.1 uncultured Atopobiaceae bacterium
GATGCCGGGGATGCCCGACTCGTAGAAGTTGTAGTCGGGATTGTCGTCACGAGCGGCAACGGCGAAGCTCATGTAGTAGGACAAGGCGATGTAGTCCACGATGCCCTGCGAGAGCACGGCCTTCTCCTCCTCGCTCACCTTGATGTCGAAGCCCATGCGCTCCCAGTAGCGGAACATGTACTCCGGGATGCGGCCCTTGGCATGCACGTCGGCATACCAGTAGCGCTTGTGGTCGGCCCAGGTCTTCTCCATCTGGTCGCGCGGATCGCAGGTCTTCGCGTAGAGCGGACAGAAGGCGATCATACAGCCGATCTGGGCGTCCGGGTCAATCTCGCGGCAGGCCTTGACGGCCTTGGCGCTCGCGATGAGCTCGTTGACGGAGGACTGATACATCAGCTCCTCGGCGTTGTCGCCCTCCTTGAGCAGGACCGCACCCTCCTGGAGCATGTGGTGCGCGATGGGCGCGGCGCCCTGGTTGTTGATCTCGTTGAAAGTCATCCAGTACTTGACCTTGCCTTTGTAGCGCTCGAAGCACACGCGGGCGAAGCGCTCGAAGAAGTCGATGCAGCGCTTGTCGGCGAAGCCGTTGTACTCGGTAGCAAGGTGGTAGGGCATCTCGAAGTGCTGCAGGGTAATGACCGGCTCGATGCCCTGCTCATGGCAGGCGTCAAAGAGGTCGTCGTAGTAGGCTAGGCCCTCCTCGTTCGGCTCGGCATCGTCGCCGTTGGGGAAGATGCGCGTCCAGGCGATGGAGGTACGGAAGGCCTTGAGGCCCAGCTCGCCAAAGAGGGCGATGTCTTCGCGGTAGTGATGGTAGAAGTCGATGCCCTCGTGATTGGGGTAGTTCTCGCCCTCGATGACACCATCGGTGATGCGACGCGGCACGCCGTTTGCGCCCGCCGTCATCACGTCGGCAATCGAGATGCCCTTGCCGCCTTGGTCCCAGCCGCCTTCGAGCTGATGCGCCGCAACGGCGCCACCCCAGAGGAAGTCCTTCGGAAAGTGTGACATATGCTCCCCTTCTCTCTTTACCATCAGGATCGACAACGTCTTTGTTGTCAGTTTGCTAGAACCAGCTGGCAGCTCTTGCCAGGCTAAATCTCGTAACACCAGACGGGCTCGGGCTCGCCAGCCTGACGAACGACGACCTCCTGGTCCTTCACGCTCACGCGGCCGTTTTCCGGAATCGACTCGACCACGAAGGCACTGCCGCCGATAACCGAACCAGATCCGATGTAGGTCTCGCCACCGAGCACGCTTGCATTGGAGTAGACGGTAACGTAGTCGCCCAACGTCGGATGGCGCTTGACGCCACTCAGCATCTGACCCTTACGCGTTGAGGTGGCACCCAGCGTCACGCCCTGGTAGATCTTTGCGTGCTTGCCGATCTGGGTCGTCTCGCCAATTACCACGCCCGTGCCGTGATCGATGAAGAAGTACTCGCCGATGGTGGCACCTGGGTGGATGTCGATACCCGTCACGCTGTGGGCCTGCTCGCTCATCAGGCGCGGGATCAACGGAACGTTGAGCTTGTACAACTCGTGGGCAATGCGATGCACGAGCGTTGCATACATGCCGGGATAGCAGAGAATGACCTCCTCGCGACTCTGCGCGGCGGGGTCGCCCTCGAAGGCCGCCTCTGCATCCTTGAGCAAGAGGCTCTGCAAGCGTGGCAGGGTATCGAGAAAGGCCGACGTCACCTCGCCCGCGCGCTCGCGGGCATCAGCGTCCGAGAGTTCTTGGTCGTTATAGAGAAAGGCACGGCGAACCTGCTCTAGCAGCAGCCGCTCGATTCGACGTAGACGCTCACCCACCAAGACCTCGTTAAACTCTCCCGCAAGCGAGTCGTCATCGAAGTAGCCCGGAAACAGCAGCGAGCGAATCTCTTCGATCAGTTGATAGGCAACGGCGCGGCGAGGAAAGATGCGCCTGTTCTGAGCAAAGAAGTCCTCCTCCGCCTCATAGCCTTCCATAATGGCATTGGTACGCTCGTAGAACTCATCCACCTTCATAGCGCTCCCGTCTTTTGGGCAACAATCGGTTGTTGATGGGTCACAACGCAGGGCATAGGGCAAAGGCGGCACTTCTTGAAAGGCCACCCGAAAAGCTTTGTTCTCGTTCAGCTCATGCGGTTTTTGGCGCAGGCCTAGAGGTACTTGCGCCAGTCTTCCTCTTCCTCATCATCCTCGTTGGCCTTCTGCTCTTCGGCCTTGCGACGGTCGGCAAGCTTGACATAAGGCTCGTCATTCGTCTCGGGGAAGTTGGCAAAGGCATGCTCAAAGATGGGCAGGTTCTCATTGAAGGGGGCAGACGGCACGGCAAAGTAGACCTGCTTGGCAAGGTGCTTGCCGCTCGCCAGCTCCTCGAGGAAGATTCGCGCGACCGTCTGGGCATCCCAGCCAAAGACGCCGCAACCATAGGCACCCAAGACGAGCTTCTCATGACCAAGGTCATCGGCGATGCCCAGCACGAAACGAATGCGGCTGCGCAGATAGGACGTGAGCGTGTCCTCGTCCACGTGGTAATCCTCACGGGCGCGGCGAGCGTTGGGCGCTGCCACCACGATCACGTCGCCGTAGCCGTGATAACGCTCGCGATCAAAGCGCACCTTGGGCACCGCAAGGCCACGGTTGCGATAGAGCTCGCAGTTGATGTTGCGATTGCGATTCTCGCTGTACCAAGCCTTCTGCTCGCGCAGCACGTTGTAGAGGGTAGACTCGGCGCAAAGGGCTTCCTCCTGCGCCCAGGCACCTCGCTCGTAGCCACCACCCGGATTGGTGAAGGAAGCGGTGAAGGAAGCGAAGTCGAGCACGGCGAGGTCACAGTAATTCGCCACGCCGCGACCGTACTCGATGACCGCGGCAACGGTGTCTTTGTCAACAACATGCACCTCGGGAACGCAGGTCTCGCCCTTTGTCTTGGGAATAGCATCGTAGGTCTTGAGCTCCGCCAGCGAACGCTCGACCTCCTTGCTCAGCTTTGCGTCAACGTCGGCGATATGCAGCTGCGCCTCCCGAGTACGCTCGACGCGGCGGTCACTTCTCCTCGATTGAACG
>CAJOKK010000171.1 GCA_905235165.1 uncultured Atopobiaceae bacterium
GGAATGAGTCAAAAATGACTACGGTAACTGACTCACTCGGCCACAGCGCAGGCGGGTTATCCCTCGTGGAGGGTGTCTACCTCGACGAACTTTGTTGAACCAGGCAGGAACATGAGCGGGACGGTTTCGCACGGGCCCGAACGATTCTTGGCGATGATGAAGTCCGTCACGTTGTCGTCTGGGCGGTCATCGCGTGCCGCCTCCTCAGGCGACATCGAACGGTCGAGCAGGATAACGATGTCGGCGTCCTGCTCGATAGCGCCCGATTCGCGCAGGTCGGAAAGCTGCGGGCGCTTACCGGTGCGGCTCTCGACCTGACGTGAGAGCTGCGAAAGCGCAATGACGGGCACACCGAGGTCCTTAGCCATGATCTTGATGCCACGGCTCATCTCGGAGACCTCGGTGGCACGACTGTCGGAACGTCGCTGTCCCGAGGGCGGCGAAACCAGCTGCAGGTAGTCGAGAATAACGAGGCCATTCTCCTTGCCATGCAGCATGCGTCGGGCCTTGGCACGCACCTCGGTTACGGTGGTGCCCGGTGTATCGTCAATCATGAGGTCAAGCTGCGAGAGCTCGTTCGTTGCATCAAGCAGCAGGGGCCATTGGGTGTCTTGGATGTGGGCGGTACGAATGGCTGAGAGCGAGATACGCGCGTGCGCAGAGAGCAGACGCTGGGCAATCTCTTCTTTGGACATCTCAAGCGAGAAGAAGGCGACCGACGCGCCTTTGACCGCGGCGTTGACCGCGAGGTTGAGCGAGAAGGAAGTCTTGCCCACGCCCGGTCGTGCGCCGATAACCACCATCTGGCCCGGACGAAGACCCTGTAGGCGCTGGTCGATGCCATTAAAGCCCGTCATAACGCCCCGGAGGCCCGGATGGGTGGCCTGTTCGGCCAGCTCCTCGTACAGCTCCCCCATAACCTGTTCGAGCGTTGAGTAGTTCGAACGGATGTCGCGATCGGTGACGGAGAGGATCATGCGTTCTGCCGAGTCGACGACTTCCTTGGTGTCTTCGGGGGCGTCGAAGGCGAGCGCCGTGATCTTTGCCGAGGCGGTAATGATCTCGCGCAGCGTGGCATCGCGGCGCAGCATCTCGGAATGATGGCGCCAGTTGGCCAGCGAAAGCGTGTTGTTGTTGAGCTCGAGCAGGTACGACATACCACCAACGCGCTCGAGCTCACCCATGCTGTTCAGGTAGTCAGCAAGCGTGACGGGGTCAACCGGCAGGGTCTTGTCGAACATCTGATGCATGGCCGAGAAGATGGCACGGTTGGCGTGCAGGTAGAAGTCCTGCTCGTTCAGCTCAACCAGGGATTCCTGCAAAACATCCGACGAGAGCAGCATTGCCGAGAGAACAGCTCGCTCTGCGGCGAGGTCTTGCGGCATAGAGGCTTCTCCTGGGACAACCACCTTGGTCTTCTGATCTCGGTCTCGATAGTTGTCTGCCATGTGCTCACCTGCTCTTGCATAGGCTGACCTCAGCGTCAACGTTAGTGAGGTCAGGAAAAATACTCGCTTTGGAATAGTAGCCCAACAAGGCTTCAAACTCCCCCATCATTCACCTGTTTCTGGCAATCAACAGGTCTTTGTTGAAAGTGAAGCATCTTTACCCTGCGATTTATCGCTTTTCTTAGTTTTCAACATATTGTGAAAAGAATTTGGCAGAGGTTTTCAACATCTGACAATTCCTTTCTTTTGTCCTTCTCGCCATGCTCAAACTGCCGATGTCAATACCCTATCTACGTGCGCAGATTCACGTTTGCGCAGGTAAATTGGGGTATGTAACTAAGTCGCAAAACATGAATATTCTTATCTGCGAACAGCCCTATAGGCTTGACCAGCGATTCAGAACAGGTGTGCTCGTTTAACTGCGCCGTGTTCGATGAAGAAAAGTGTTGAAATTGACGTGCTCGAATTCAAGCTCTTGACAAAAAAGAAAGCGCCGCCGGGAGCAAATCCCAGCGGCGCTTCATCAGCTGTGAGCGGTAAGGCTACTCGGCAGCCGGCTCCTCGACGGGAGCGGCCTCGGTGGCCTCAGCAGCCTCGGCCTCAGCCTCGGGCTCGTTGGCGTCGACGCCAACCAGGACGACGACGTAAGCGTTGATGTCACGATAGAGGTTAACCTCGACCTCGTGCTTACCAACCTGCTTGATGGCGACGCGACCGATGCGCTTGCGATCGATCTCGACACCAAGCTGAGCCTCGATGGCGTCAGCGACCTGAGCGGCGGTAACAGAGCCAAAGAGCTGGCCCTCCTCGCCGATCTTGGCGTCAACGGTGACGGGCTTGCCGTCGAGCTGGGCGCGCAGGGCCTCAGCATCGGCAATGCGCTTCTCCTCGCGCTTGGCGATGTTGTGACGACGCTCCTCAAGCTGCTTCAGATTGCCGGGGGTCGCGGGCTGGGCGATCTTGTTGGGGTAGAGATAGTTCTCCGCATAACCCTGAGCGACGTCGATGACGTCGCCTTCGCCGCCCTTACCCCTCAGCTCGGTCAGGAGGATGACTTTCATGTGGGTCTCCTTCGAGTTTGGGTCTTAGCCGCGCGAACGGCTACCGCGGCTGGAAACCACGGGGACGGTATAGGGCAGAAGCGCGATCTCACGCGCGCGCTTGATAGCCAGCGCAATGTCATGCTGATGCTGCGTGCAGGCGCCAGTGACGCGACGGGGCTTGATCTTGCCACGATCGGTCATGTACTTACGGAGAAGCTGAGTATCCTTGTAGTCGATGTACTCGACGTTCTCCTTGCAGAACTGGCAATACTTGCGACGCGGCTGGCGCTG
>CAJOKK010000172.1 GCA_905235165.1 uncultured Atopobiaceae bacterium
TTTTGATTGATGATCAGGGAAAAATTATCGGCAGACAGAAGATGGTTCATGTCGCTCAATGTGAAATGTTCTATGAGCAGAGCTATTACACCCCATCTGGGTAATGCAAAAACCCTAGAAGGTAATGCGGCCGCGGGTAGAGCGGCTCTTTTTATGCGTAGTCCAACCGATTCCCAAAAATCGGTCCAGCCGACAATGTGACACCCATTCCGGGGGACGGCGAATCGGTGAGCGGTTGAATGCCCCCAAGCACGATTAAGGATTGGGAGCCTTCGAGGGGTGGGGGTGCACGAAGCGGTCCCGGCAGCTGGAGAATCCGTTGAGCAAAAACAGGGTCTTCCCGTTCCCGATCCCGTACTCGTGGAACTTGTCTGCATCCGTGACGGGGGTGCAGGTATCCGTATCAGCTATCGCGTCCTCCAACTTACCCGAGTGCCACGTCGAGCGCCATCATAACGGTGAAACCCAGCGAGAACATGAGCACCGGAAGGTGTGAGTGCTCGCCCTCTGCCATCAGGGGCACCAGCTCCTCCATCACGACATACATCATGGCGCCGGCGGCGAAGCTCAGCAGGTGGGGCATCCAGGGGACCAGCTGTCGTGCGAAGACGATGGTGGCGAGCGCCGCCAGCGGTTCGACCACGCCGGATGCGGTTCCCTTGGCGAAGGCCTGCGCCCTGCTCGACCCCTCGGCGCGGAGAGGCAGCGAGATGATGGCGCCCTCGGGGAAGTTCTGGATGGCGATGCCCAAGGAAAGCGTCGCTGCCCCCGCCAGCGTGACGGCGGATTCCCCCGCGAGCCAGCCTGCGAACACCACGCCCACTGCCATGCCCTCGGGGATGTTGTGGAGCGTGACAGCGAGCACCATGAGGGTGGTGCGCGCAAGATTGGTATGCGGTCCCTCCGCCTCGTCCTCGTCCAGGTGCAGGTGGGGGATGGCACGGTCGAGCACGAGGATGAAGAGCGTGCCCGTCCAAAAGCCCATGAACGCGGGCATCCACGCCATGCGGCCCAGCGCCTCAGAGCTATCGATGGCGGGCAAGAGCAGGCTCCAGATGGAGGCGGCCACCATGACCCCTGCAGCGAGTCCCGCGAGAGAGCGCTCGTGCAACGCCGAGAGGTTACCGCGCATGAAGAACGCGCAGGCAGCTCCCAGCGTTGTGCCGGCAAACGGCACGAGCAGGCCGATTATCGCCTCTGTGGGCATCTACTTCCTCCCTACGAAGAGCGTCGATCCCGTGAGCATCATCCATGTGGTCTCGCCGCGGTCCATGAAAAGGCCGTTATCGGTGGGGACGAGCTCCACACGCCCGTATCCCTCTCGTCCGGAAGCGCCTTCCGGAACGCCTCCATGTTTCCGTAACGCCTGGGGCTCACGATATCGTGGATGGCGAAGGTGCCGCCTTTCTTGAGGGTGCGCAGGGCCTAGCGCAGGAGCTCCTATGACCAATGTCTCCTGCACCGAGCCTCGCTCGACAGCTATTATCTCCACGCGACTCCCATCGTTTCCAAGCAAAACGGGCCATGTAAAAAGAGTTAGCTAAGTATAACTTATGATGCGAAATTAGTTAGCTTACGCTAACATACTGGATGAAGACGTTCGAACGTGGCGGGAGGAATAGGTGCCGGGGAAGTAGAGGCCAGGAGCTATTGCCCTGCTCCCCGCATTCGTCTCGCTACACTCCCAGGCCGTCGAGTGTTCGATCTAGAACGGAGAGGCATCTCATGACTACCTTGGACAACATATCCGTCGGCACGTTGGTGCGTGTTGAGCGTATAGACGGAGATGTCCGGCTGCTTACGCGCCTTTCGAGTGTGGGTTTGGTCCCCGGCGCCACGATGCGAGTGGAGCGCAACGACCGTAACCGTCCGGTGCTGGTGTTCGAGCGCGACACGCACTTGGCCATCAACCGGCAGGAATGCGCACGCATACAGGTTGAGGAGGTGGCCTAGGACATGGCGAACAGCTATAGCATCGCCCTTCTTGGGCAGCCGAACTCGGGCAAGTCGACACTCTTCAACGGGCTGACGGGGTCGCATCAGCGCGTGGGCAACTGGCCGGGCAAGACTGTGGAGAAGAAGACGGGGACCTGCGAGCGTGAAGGGGCGACCTACATCATCTGCGATTTGCCGGGCACCTACAGCCTCTCGGCCATGAGCGAGGAAGAGCGCATAACTCAGGACTACATCTCCTCTGGCGAGGCTGACGTCGTGCTTGTCATGGTGGACGCGTCACAGCTCACGCGCAGCATGTACATGCTGGCGGACTATGCTGGCGGGCGGGTGCCATGCGTGCTTGCGCTCAACATGATGGATATCGCCGAGGGGCAGGGCAAACGCATCGACGCGGGCCTGCTTGAGCAGCGCCTAGGCATTCCGGTGGTGCCATTCGTGGCGAACGACACCAGCCGCTATGGGGAGCTGCTTGCCGCCGTGCGTCGCGCCGCGGACGAGGGGCTTGTGGTCTCGAGCGATGGGCTCGAAAAGCTGTACGCTCGGCAGTCTCCGCAATGGCAGGCGGCATATGAGCGCATTGCGCCCTCGGTGGGCCCGGACGCCCGTTTCGATGGCGTGTGGCAGGCGGCCCACGAGGCCTCCGCAGACCACGACGGTGCCGTGAGCTGTGGATCTGCGCGCCTGCTCTGGGTGGACCAGCTGCTCTCAGGCGCGCAGTCCGAGGTGGGTGACAAGGCGCCGGCTTTCCTCGTGCGCCTTGACAAGGCGCTCATGAGCCCGCGATGGGGCCAGCTCGTGGGTATCCTCGTTTGCCTC
>CAJOKK010000173.1 GCA_905235165.1 uncultured Atopobiaceae bacterium
CGCGCAGCGCGTCGGCGTCGGCTGCCGCCGATGCCGCACGTGCGGAGGGCAAGGGCCGTTTAGGCCCGCGCAGCCGACGGTGACGGCGGTGACGAAGCGTAAGTTTCGTTACCACGTCACGGCGGCGGAGCCACCGCCCGTAGGGTGGTGGGCAAGGAGCGACAGCGACGCGCAGCAGGCCCCATCGGGGGCCTGCGAAGAGCCCCGCAGGGCGCAAGGAGAGGTGGGGCACCCACTTCTCCAATTGCGCTTCTTTTGGAAAAAGAAGCAAAAGGCGAGCCGATACGACAAAGGAGGCTGGCATGGAGAGGCACGAGACACGGATGCTCTCGATGAGCGTGAGCGGAGAGAACGGGCTGGCGGGCCACCACTGGCGGCACCAGTTCGACGCGGCCTACCGCTCCCGCCTGCCGAACGTCAACCCCGAGCTGACGCACCTGAACGTCACCCTCTCGGCCACGACGGACCGAGATGCCTACGATGCCCGCTTCGGCGAGGCGCTGGCGGCGTACAACGCCTCGCAGTCGGCGAAGGGCCACCCGGAGCGACGGATACCCGACTACCTGGCAAAGCTGACAGACGCTCGAGCCACGGACGAGAGGAAGGTCGAGGCGGGCAAGAAGAAGAAGGTCACCGTCGTCGCGCCCTTCATTGACTACGTCGTTCAGGTCGGCAGTCACGAGACGGTCGGCAAGCTCGACAACGCCGAGTACGAGGCGATCTACGGCGAGGCTTTCGAGCGCATCCAAGAGAGGAGCATGTCTGACGGCGGCGGCATCGACTGGTGCCAAGCGGTCATCCACTTCGACGAGGAGGGCGGCACGCCGCACCTGCACATCTCGGGCATCCCCTTCGCCACCGGATGCAAGAGGGGTCTCGAGACGCAGGCGAGCCTGGGCGGTGCCCTCAAGGCGCTCGACCTTGCCGACAAGCCCGCGCTGGCGGAGATGGTCCGCGACGAGCTTGAGGACGTATGCGAGCGTCACGGCATCCTGCGCGACGTGATGGGGAGCGCCGAGGGGCGGCGCAGCACGCGCGAGTTCAAGCGCGAGCAGCGCGAGCTTGCCGAGGTCACGGCGAAGAGGGTCGAGGCCTCCAACAAGCTCGCGCAGGTCACCGAGGCCACGGCTGCAAAGCAGGCGGAGCTTGCCGAGGTCACCGACGCATTGGAGGGCGTTCGGCCCATCAAGGAGGCAAAGGATCTCACGCTCCGACCTTTCGAGAAGCATCGCCGCATCAATGAGGGAAGAGAGGCTGAGGGGCGACTTGGAGCACTGGAGTCGGAGGTCGAGCGAGCTCGAGAGCGAGCTGAGGGACTTGAGGGCCAAAGAGACGCGGCTGAGCGCCGAATTGAAGACCTTCGGCGAGACGTCGCTGAGGCTGAGCGAGAGGTCAGAGCTGCTGAGCATCGAAATAGAAGGCTCGAGGGAGTGCTTGGAAAGCTGGCAGAGTCGATACGAGCGCTTGCGGAAGGTGTACGACGGCTTGGAACGCAGGTGGCAACGGCTCTCGTCACGACGGTAGGCGGCAGGAGGGCCAAGATGCTCGCCGACGGGCTGGGCATCGGGCTTCCGAGCAAGGCTGCGAGGTGGCCCATGAGGGCGTGGCACGACGGCTCACGAGCCGTCGTGACGCCCGTGCGGGCCGAGACGCGACAAGCAAGGACGGAACAGCAACAGGAAAGGGAGGAAGGGCATGGCTACGATCGTGGTGAGACGAGGGGACGGAGACGTTGAGGTCTGCGAGGCACCGCTGTACGAGGATGACAGCACGTCTGAATACAACGGATTCTACATACCCGTCGCTCTTAATGTCGCTGAGCGCAGCGGGCGCTGGAACGCCAGAGAAGGCAAATGGGAGCTGGACATCTACCACGACGAGCTCTACGGCAAAGACAAGGTGGCCGAGGCCCGCCACTGCTGCCTCGCCCTCGGTCCCGTGCGACTCTCGCGCAACCTCTACCCACTCAAAGAGCTTCCCAGGACGAAAGACCCCGTCACGTACATCATCAATCGCGAGGGGATAACGTCGGTCGAGGTTAACGGCACCTTCGTCTATGGCGATGTTGCACACGAGCTGCAGAGGACGATGATGGAGGGCTTCGGCTTCACAGGAGAAGAACAGTCCTAAAAAGGTGAAAATTTTTTAGTAAAACGCCGTCAAAGCATCATCAATTTCCTTGAAATAGCCCCATTCTGGACGTACAGTGAAATATGAAAGGGCAGGTAGATAGTGGAAAAGGTGATGGAAATGGAAACGGAAATGGAAAATGCCGTTTCCGAGACAACTCAGCACGTTACCGCGAGGGAGCTGGCAAGACTATGCGGCTGCACAAAGCCTACCGTGGTTAAGGTCGCCAACGAGTTGGACCCTGACTGCCGACATCGGCACAAGGAGGGTAACACGGTGATGTACGACCAGTGGCTTGCGTCGGCAATCGCCGCCGAGGTGCCACGTCACAAGGAAGGCAAGAGGGGAGCAGGCAATCCGGCCAAGCGCCTTGAGGCCCGCGACGGAGAGCTCGACGCCGTGCGCGACGCGCTGGCACGGGAGAGGAAGCTGCATGACGAGGTGACCGCCCAGTATGAGGCTCACATAGCGGAGCTTTCTGCTGAGGTCGCATACGAGCGCGGCAGGGCCGAGCAGGAGCGGGAGCGAGCCGAGGAGTGCGCGGCCCAGGTCGAGCGCCTACGGGCAGAGCTTGCCATGGCGACGGCGCTTGAGGGTTTTCACTTTCCCTGGCAGCGAGCATCGATTATTCGGCGGTATGCCACTGCCAGAGAGCACGGACTAACGGCTTGTTCTAAGGCGTTTTAAGGCCATCAAAAAAATGCACCGGTGTAAGTGGCCGGAAAACCTGCGACCAGCCCACATTCGACGGTCTCACTCAGTCGCAGACGCCTCGTCTCGCCAATCCTTGAGCCACTTGTTGACGGTCGTCTTCGAGAAGCCCAGCGCCGCCGCGATCTCGCGCTGGGTGGCGTCGGGATGGGCGGCGGCGTAGGCGATGATGGCGTCACGCTTTGGATGGCTCTTGTTTGGGATGCCCTTCCGACTGTTGCCATCACACCAAGAGCCGTCAGGATAGTCGAGGTCACGAGAGAACCTAGCGCGAACGAGATGGTCCTCCTGCTTTCTACCGTTACGTCGCACTTTCGGTGGCATCGGGACTGCCGTCTTCCGCTCGAGAAAGGCCCGCGTATACCTCCGCGACCGACCGTCGCCACGCCCGTCCTCGAACGCGTCAAGGGCGGTGAGCACGTCCTCCTCGGTGAACGGGTTCTCCGGGGTGTCTACCGACTTGAACGTGGCTACGAGCGAGAACGCGTCCTCCTCGAGCTCGGCTTGGGATATGCCGCACTTGTTGGCGAACGACGCGAGGGCGAACACGCACCAGTAGCGGTGGTGAACCGTGTACTCGGACCTGATGCGCCGCAGCCACCAGTCGTACAGGTCACGCTTGACGACGTAGGAGCCCCTCTCGTGGCCCTCCACGACGCGCCGCTCGTACCAGTCGGGCCACTTCTTGCGGGCGACCTCCAGCGGCGTCCTGCCGCCCGTCTCCATGGTCTTCACGAGCTCGACGTACTTGTTGTCACGCTTTCCGACGTTCGGAACCCAAGCGATTAGCTGGTCGAGTGTTGTCCTGGCGTGCTCGGGGTTACGCCACGCCACGACCTCGTAAGACTGCGCGAGCTTCGCGGTGCCGGGCGCTCCGTTCAGCTTCGTCGACGTGTTGGGCATCCTGAATCCCTGGTAGATTCCCTGATACTGGCGTGCCTCGTGCAGCGACGTGTCCTCCGTCCAGACGCGCTCCGTGATGTGGCGCTTCAGCAGCTGTAGCCCAGGCACGTTGCCGGGCACGAGCGGTACCGGCTGGTCGAGCACCCAGTACAGGTGCAGGCCGGTGCCGCTGTTGACAACGAAGTTCGGCGGGGCCTTGAAATACCCGTTGTTGGACCATCGGATGACGCGACGGCAGCGCTCGACATCCACGCCATCGAGGTCGACGGCAAACGCATGCAGGAAGCGGGCATTTGCCGCCGTCCTCGCCTTGCCGTAGTAGGAGATGGGTGACATGAAGCAGAAGGTGGTCTCGTCCCTGCTCCTCTTGCGAATATCCTTGAGCTGCGGCAGGCCGTCCGTCAGCGTGTGCCGGTGGGCGACGCTCTTGAGGCTCCCGTCCTCCTGCCTCTCGCCGCATATCTCGAGCGCGATGGCGTTGGGCCTGCCGCCTCCCGGTTTGTCCCAATTGACCATGACGCCAGCCTCCTCGAGGAACCCTGCGGGAAAGATCTCGCGGTAGAAGTCGAGCGCATCGGCGTACTCCCACTCGTTGGACAGGAACTCCTCGTTCTTCTTCTGGTACTCGCTTCTCAAGCCCGCCCAGTCAGCCATCGGACCTCCAAAAAGAGAAAAAGGAACCGAAAAAGAGAAATGCCGCCCCCGACCCTCCCGCCGCATGCGCGGGACCGGTCGGGGCACTCCGCGTTGTAGAAAACTCGAAGGACACGAGTTTCCAACAACGCTCGCGGCCCCTCCCTGCGCCACCACCGAACCGGACGCGCGACGGCATCGGCATCGGCCCGGGGCCTGGCTCGGCGGGGCCGCCCCGGCCCCATGCCGATGCCGTCGCAAGAGCCCCCGAGGGATAGGGCGCAGGACGCCCTTGCGGGGCGTATATTATCAGTATGACACTTCTGGTACAGACCTAAGCTCCGCGAGAGCGCCCAAAACGGGGTCCAGACGGACATCTATTATCAGTGAAGTATTTTTGGTACAGCGCTCCACACCCAGAAGGACCGCCACAGGCGAGAGTTTCGTTACCGCGTCGCGGCGGCGGGGCGGCACCGTGTAGAGTGGCCCGCAAG
>CAJOKK010000174.1 GCA_905235165.1 uncultured Atopobiaceae bacterium
GAATGTTCGCCCAGGTCCTCCCGCCGTCGTCACGCTCGGGGATGAAGGCCAGCGTGAGTCAAAAAGTAAACAGGTAACTGACTCACAGGTACCTGACTTATTCAGACCTCTGAGTCAAAAAGTAAACAGGTAACTGACTCACAGGTACCTGACTTATTCAGACCTCTGCTTACGGTCAACCTAGCTCGCTTTACGTTGCTATAGTGTCGCTGGGCGATGGCCAACACGCCTTGGGCCAGCGCTCTGTTATCATCATCTAGGTTTGCATAATGGGTTGAAGCTAGGGAGGCATTTTGGCTGACTACAAATATCATCGCGTCCTGTTGAAGCTTTCGGGCGAGGCCCTGATGGGCCAGAGAGAGTTTGGCATCGACCCGCAGGTTCCGCAGCGCATCGCCGAGGCCATTAAGCCGGTGTATGACGACGGCGTCCAGATCGCCGTTGTCGTTGGTGGTGGCAACATCTATCGTGGCGTCGAGGGTGCCGCTGAGGGCATGGACCGCGCCCAGGGTGACAACATGGGCATGCTGGCCACGGTCATCAACTCGCTGGCCCTCCAGGACTGCTTCGAGAAGAACGGCATGGAGTGCCGCGTCATGAGCGCCATCGAGATGCGCGCCATCTCCGAGACCTACATTCGCCGTCGTGCGATTCGCCACCTTGAGAAGGGCCGCATCACCATCTTTGCCTCGGGTACGGGCAATCCCTACTTCACGACCGACACCGCGGCCGCGCTTCGCGCCTGCGAGATCGGTGCCGAGGTCCTGATGAAGGCCACCAAGGTCGATGGCATCTACGACAAGGATCCCAAGAAGTTCGAGGACGCCAAGAAGTTTGACGTCATCAGCTACCGCGACGTTCTCAAGCTGCGCCTGGGCGTCATGGACGCCACGGCAACGGCGCTTTGCCAGGAGAACCGCATGCCCATCAAGGTGTTCAACATGGAGCAGGAGGGCGCCATCGCCGATGCCCTTCGTGGCCTGAACATTGGAACCACCGTCGTCGAGGAAGACTAGGGAGGCAACTCATGAGCGAGTACACCGATTCCGCGCGCGCCCATATGGAGAAGAGCGTCGAGGCGCTGAGCCATAACTTCTCGAAGGTTCGCACTGGCCGTGCGAACGCGTCGGCGCTTGATGACATCCGCGTTGACTACTACGGTGTTCCCACGCCGATCGTTCAGCTTGCCGGCGTGAAGGTTCCCGAGGCGTCCATGCTCGTCATCGAGCCTTGGGACAAGAGCTCCCTGCGCGCCATCGAGCACGCCATCATGGATTCCGACCTTGGCATCACGCCGTCCAACGATGGCGCATGCATTCGCCTGCCCTTCCCCAAGCCCACCGAGGAGCGTCGTCGCGAGCTGGTCAAGGACTGCCACAAGTATGCTGAGCAGGCCAAGATCGCGGTTCGCAACGCCCGTCGCGAGGCCAACGAGGAGGTCGAGTTTCTCGAGAAGGAAGGCGAGCTCACCGAGGACGAGCTCGCGCGGGAGAAGAAGGCCATCCAGAAGGTCACCGACGAGTTTACCGAGCGCATCGACGAGATGCTGAAGGTCAAGACGGCTGAGGTCATGGAGATCTAGGTGCAACGAGACGAAAAAAAGATGCGGGCGTACTTTGCCGACGCCCCTGATGACATATCCCTTAACGATATCGATGTCGATAAGATCCCCAGCCACGTCTCCTTTATCATGGACGGCAATGGCCGCTGGGCTCAGCAGCGTGGGCTTGACCGCACGCTCGGTCACAAGGCTGGCGTTGACTCCCTGCGCGAGTGCGTGACCACGAGCGTTCGTCTCGGCGTTGACGTGCTTTCGGCCTATGCCTTCTCCACCGAGAACTGGCGTCGCCCCCAGCATGAGGTCAACATGCTCATGCACCTCTTCGCGACTACGCTCATGAAGGAGCTGCCGCTCTTCCATCAGGAGAAGGTCCGCCTGAAGTTCCTGGGCGACCTCGACGCGCTTCCCACAGAGACGCGCGATGTCTTTGAGTTTGGCCTGAGCCAGACCAAGGACTACGACCGCATGACCTTTGCCCTTGCCGTGAACTACGGCTCTCGCGCAGAGATCGCCCGTGCGGCGCGCCTGATTGCCGAGGATGTCGCGGCAGGCAAGCTTCGTCCTGAGGACGTTGACGTCGATGCCGTGTCGAATCGCCTCTACACGGCAGGTCTTCCTGACCCTGACCTGCTCGTTCGCACCTCCGGTGAGCTGCGTCTTTCGAACTACCTCCTCTGGCAGCTCGCCTACACCGAGTTTTACGTAACCGATCTCTTCTGGCCCGACTTCGACCGCTGGGAGTACCTGCGTGCCATCCACGCCTTCCAGGGTCGCGGCCGTCGCTTTGGCGGAGTGGAGAATAAATAATGAGTTCTGACCACAAGGAAGAAGAGCTCAAAGATGGCATGCCCTCCTCAAATGGGGAGGGCATGGGCATGAGCGAAGACGTGCAGCAGGCCGAGGAGCCGGTCTCCTCAAGCAAGCTCGAGCGCGGCATCGATAAGCTCGAGCGCTTCCGCGATGCCCGTGAGGGCCGCTTTAGCGAGGGAACCCTTCGTGGCCAGCGCGTTCGCAGCTGGACCGAGAAGCTCATCTTGAGAAGCGCGACTGGCGTCATCTATGCGGTGAGCATCGTTTGCTGCCTTTACCTGGGCATCATTCCCACCGCGATCATCATCACGGCTATGGCCTGGCTCTGCTGCTCGGAGTTCTACCGCATGGTTCGCCGTGCGGGGCGCATGCCCAACG
>CAJOKK010000175.1 GCA_905235165.1 uncultured Atopobiaceae bacterium
CTGGCGGCACATGTTTCTACCTTGGCTTCGTCTTCTACAACATATCGTGGCACTCCAGGGAGCTCGGGATCGACCTGCCGTTCTTCGTCGCGCAGCGCGCGGCGTCGCAGCACGACTCCCTCACGACGATGTCGGCCTTCTCCCACATGCTGGACGTGGCCCCGGAGCTGCTGCCCAAGTACTTCTGCCACGACTCCGCCGCCGACGCCGCGCACCTATTCCAGCTCCTCAGGCACCTCGGCACCATCCCCATCGTCGACAAGAACAAGAGGCACGAAGCTAAGGGCGGCGAAAAGGGCAAGGGCGACGGCAAAGACGGCAAGGGCGACAATGATGACAAGGGTGGCAAGGGCGACGGCGACCCGCAAGCACCGCAGACCAGCCAATCGGACGACGAGGCCGACGGGCCGCGCGAGTACATAAACGAGGACGGGAACCCCGTCTGCCGGATCGGCGTCGAGGTGGCCCGCGACGGGTACGACAAGACGAAGATGGCCACGAAGTACCGCTGCCCGGCAACCACCGGGAAGCTGAAGGACTGCCCCTACCTGGGAATCTGCTCGAAGACGGACTACGGCAGGGTCAAGAAGATCTACGAGAAGACCGACTATAAGAGGTACGGCCCGGTCCCCTGGGGCACCGAGAAGTGGAAGGACATCTACAAGGACCGCACCTGCACCGAGCGCGTCAACAACAGGGTCCTCAACGACTACAAGGTGCAGCACCTCACCTGCAGGAACGGGCGAAAGCACTTCTTCTTCGAGATCGTGGCCTGCGTCAACATCCACCTGGACGCCTGGGCGAAGACCGGCTAGGGCCTGCCGGCGGCCGCGAGGACCAGCCTGGGGGAAGTCTGTCCGAAAATATGGGGATGTGTTCCGGGGACCGCCCAAAATGCCCGAAAACCACCAGAAAGCAAACGATTCCGCTCAGATGCCCCGAGGGCGGCGTGCCCACGGCCGTCCCGTCACCGCTCTCGGGCCGTCCCCCATTTTTGGTATCGGCCTATCTGAGACTGCTCTGTCCGAAAACTCAATTTTGATTTCAAGACATCCCAGATGATGTGTCTGTACAAGTCTATTACACATACATCTTGTGGCTAGCCCAACCCGTTGGTCACTTTTCGGACAGCCTGCCCCCTCGTCGCGCTCGGCCTTAAGGGCCCGCCTCCACGACAGGTTCGTACCCGATGCGCCGCCAAGTATCGAGGATGCCGGAAACGTCGGGCCTCTCCCCCCTCGGTGCGCGGCCTCGGTGTGATGAGTTGTGTGCCATAACGCACAAGGCGGCATTCCACAGGCTTGCACAGGCCCCGACACACACGGCCACCCTGCCATCTGTGGTCTCATGGGATCTTGGCACCACAGGAATCCATGCCCACGGGACCGATACCTCCAGGGCCCCACCGGTCGCCAGGGCGGCGTTCCGCCGACCGGCGTGGGCACCGTGGGCGGACGACCGGCGTCACCCGGCGCGTATCTTGCAGGTTTTGTGTGGGCAGCCTGTTCCTACCAGTCGACGGCCCTGGATTAACGGGAGAGTTTCTTGAACCCGCACGCCGCATGCCGTACCATTGATTTAGTAATTGTGAGCCTTCAGTAGAAAGGGGTCCACCATGGGATTCGAAGGCTTGACAGAGGAGCAGAAGGCGAGGCTCCGCGAGCGCAAGTCGAAGGAGGACTTCGTCTCCCTCGCACAGGAAGGCGGCGTCGAGCCCTCCGACGACATGCTGGAGGAGGTTGCCGGCGGGGAAGACTATTCGACCGACAGGTGTATGGAATTTTATTCACCTTGCAGTTACACTTGCAGAATTGTTTGTGCATTGGGTGCACTACAGACTCATAAAAGCAGATGCGCATAACGGACACGGCCTGGAAGGAGCCGACGCTGAGCGCCGGCCTCGGCGAGCTGGTGGATCGCGCGAGGGAGGGCGAGCGCCAGGTTCGGCTCCTGCACGAACGTGACGGCGCGCGGCAGGCGGATGCCGTGCGCCGCCTGGTTGTCGGGGACGCCGCCAATGCGTGCGCTCCACCGCTCGACGCGCAACTGCCCTTGGAGGACCTTTGCGAGCGCGCCCTTGAGGCGCGCGGGCCCCTGGAGGGGGGAGTCGAGCGCAAGTACCTGCGCGAGCGCGCGCGGCTCTACCTCCACCTATCTTGCAACGAGTGGCAGCTAGACGCCCCAGATGACCTGCTCGAGCTCTGGGACGTCGCCACGCGCCGCGAGCCGCTTGCCAGGATCTACATCGACGAGCCCCGCTGGCGCACGGCAGACGACCCCGTCCCCTTCACCGGGGCGAGATGGGAGTGGCTCTATGGCGTTCAGCCGCTCAGGCCGGAATGCGCCACGGCCGACCCGAGCGACATCGCGTCGGATGTGGAGTCCGTGGTGTCGTTCGTGCGCGAGTCCGGCCTCCCGCCCGAGCTCGTGGCATGCGGCGTGCCGTTCATGATGCTCTTCACCCATCCCTTCGTCGACGGCAACGGCCACACGACCCGCCTGCTCACCTGCGACCTGCTGCACAAGGCGGGCTACTCGACCGCGTCGCTCCTCGCCCTGGTCGACTGCTTGCACGAGTGCCGCCCGGGGATCTCGCGAATGATCCAGGGCGTCGTGATGCACGAAGCTTCGAGCGAGGAGCTCGTCGCGTTCTACATGGGCAGGCTGCTCGCCGCCCAGGAGCGCGTCCTCGCCATCGCCTGAGGAAGCAGCGCCGCGTGCGGCATGAGTCGGTGACCGTAG
>CAJOKK010000176.1 GCA_905235165.1 uncultured Atopobiaceae bacterium
TCAAGAATGCCCATGGTACGTTCCTTCCTTCGTTTGCGCGTTTAGAGACAGTTCGTTTGTACCCCGTCTAGGCGGCTGCGAGTCATTGCACGAAAGGCTGAGGTCCACAGCCCCGTTAACTCCCCGGCCTTGGCCCTCCGATCTTTCCCTTGGCACGGCAAAGACCTACAATCCCAGGGTCAGACGAATCGACGGGAGCGCACGATGAAGACTTACCACGTAGTTGCGGCAATCATCAAACAGGGCGACAAGTTCTTCGCCACGCAGCGCGGTTACGGCAACTACCAGGGCGGTTGGGAGTTCCCGGGCGGCAAGATCGAGCCGGGCGAGACGCCCGAGCAAGCGCTCGTGCGCGAGATTCGCGAAGAGCTCGATATGGAGATCGCCGTCGAACGCCTCGTGACCGACGTCTCCTACGACTACCCCGAGTTCCACCTGGAGATGGGCTGCTATCTCTGCTCCATCGCAAGCGGCACGCCCCGCCTGCTTGAGCACGAGGACGCCAAGTGGCTAGCCGCAAACGAGTTCGACTCGGTCGACTGGCTGCCCGCCGACGTCCTCGTGGTGGACGCCCTTCGCGAACAGGGCATCATCTAGGCACGTCGGCTTCCGCTCCCCTACTTGCCCGAAGTCAGATAGTCGTAGAGCTCGTCCTTGACCGGCGTGAGCAGGTCGTATTCAATCTCCACCGCAGGCTTGTCGGTCCCCGCCATCACGATGGGCTCGAACTTGCCCGTCGCCCGCATCTCTCCCAAGAAGTAGAACTCCTTGGACTCGGCGTCGTTCTTGTTCTTGCGCACGAAAAGGAAGGTGCGCATCCCCGTTTGATCCGCCTCGCGCAGACGCCTGATCTCAGGCGAGTTCAGGTTGCGCGGCTGCTTGGAGATGGCGATCAGGCGCGACGGGCTCACGAAACGGTCCTGGTAGCGGATGCTGTCCGCGATGCCCGCGTCCTTCTCGTAGTTGATGAAGACCGGGAAGGTGTTGGTCTTCTCGTCGTACTTATAGCCGCCGATGTTTTGGCCGCTCACGTTCTTTGACCACTCGAGCATGCGGCAAACGTCCTCGTAGGTGTACTTCTGGTAGAGGACCAGGCTCGTTCCGTCGTAGGTGTTGGAGAAGCGCTCGCGATTGACGAGAAGGCCGTAGTCGATAACCTCCATCAGCTGCCGGCGAAACTCGGGGTCTCCCAACGCTCGCGCGAAGGCGTCGGACAGCTCGACATCGTCGCCCTTCTCCACGAGGAACTGGCACTGGGAGAAGGTCTGCGCCTGGCCACCACTCAGAAAACTCGCGCCCAGCACACCACGCACCGAACAGGCGGCCACCGGCAGCTTGGGCGAAAGCTCGTGCACCTCATGCTCGTACTCCGCCGTCGAGACCGCGCCCTTCTCGACAAGCAGCTTGAGAAGCAGCAGCTCATGGGCTCGTTTGCCTGACGCCAGCTTCTGCGAGACGAAGCGCAGCATCTGTTCCTGCGTGCTGCTGAAGCGCATCTGGTAGGACGCTTCGTATTTCGCGAGGAAGGCGTGGTAGGAGCCGAGCGCCTTGTTCGAGAAGATGAGCTGCGCGTCGATCGAGCCGTTCTCGTGGAAGTCACGCAGCGTGGGGATGCGGCCGAGCATGTTCTTGAGCGCGGCGTACTCGCTGCGGATGAGCTTGACCGTGCTGAACTTCTGTTCGTCGATCAGGTGATAAATGCGCTGCTCAGAGACCTCATCGAAGTTGATGGTTGAGCAGCCGGGGATGATGCGGCTGCCTTCCTGCATGAAGCGGCGCAAGTTGTCTTTGTTATACGTGCGGTCGCCCGACAGCGCGATGGGGATGAGGTAGCTCTTCTTGTAGTTGCCGATGAAGTCGAGGACAAGAACGTAGTCTTTGCCCTCATGGCGACGCAGGCCGCGCCCGAGCTGCTGGACGAAGATGATCGCTGACTCGGTGGGCCGCAGCATGAGGACGAGGTTGACCGAGGGGATGTCGACGCCCTCGTTAAAGATGTCTACGGTGAAGATGAACTCGATCCAGTCTGGGCGTTTCGAACGGTCACACTCGAGGCGCTCAATCGCAGCCTCGCGCTCGGCATCTGAAGATGAGCCGTCGAGGGCGACCGAGCGATAGCCGCGCTGCGTAAAGAGCCGCGCGAGCTGCTTGGCCTCCTCCGTGCGCGAGCAGAAGACAAGACCGCGACGCTCGGATTCCACGCCGTAGCGCTCGACCTGGCGAAGCACGTGCTCGACGCGCGAGCTCGAAGTGAGGCGCGCGAAGCTGGAGAGGTCTGAGATCTCCTCTCCGTCTAGCTCGAGGTCGTGGATGCCAAAGTAGTGAAAGGGCGTCAGCAGGTCGGCTGCTTGCGCGCGCTGGAGGGTGATCTGGTAGGCGATGTTATTGTCGAAGAAGTCGTAGACGTTGAAGTCGTCATTTCGATCCGAAGTGGCCGTCATACCGAGCATGAAGGTTGGCGAGAAGTGCTGGGCGACGCGCTGGTAGCTGCCCGCGCCCACGTGATGCGCCTCGTCGATGACGACGTAGTCAAAGGCATCGGGAGCGAACTCGTCCAGATGCTTCGAGATCGACTGCACCGTACAGAAGACGTAGTCGGCATCGGGGCAGCGCGAGCCACCGACATAGAGGCCGTAGCTCTTCTCCGCGCCGATGACGCGCTTGAAGCTCTCCAACGCCTCCTTGGCTATGCGCTCGCGATGCACG
>CAJOKK010000177.1 GCA_905235165.1 uncultured Atopobiaceae bacterium
GCGAGGCTTTCCGGCACCCTCCGCTCGAGAGAGTCGTGGCTCAACACCCACTCACGTACCAAGTGGCACAATCTGGCGATACAGCATCAGGTGCTGGTCGTCTCCAAGGCAATGATCATCGTGGTAGTGCCCTGAGTACCAGCGCTTCAAGCGCGTGCGGTCAACACGTGCGTCAACCTCGTCGAGGAAGGTCGAGAGCTCGTCGGCTGCGTCATACTTTTCGCAGTACCAGCCTTCCATGGCAAAGCGGCGGCGCGAACGCGGGCACTCGTGCGTGATCACGTAGTCCACGCTCCAGCCAACGGCGTCGAGGTTCGCCCGCGCCTCATCGAACTCCCTCCCGCTCGGCAGTTCGCGCGGCCACCAACCTTGGCCCGAACTACGCCAACTGGCATCGCGCGTCCAAGCGCCGCCCATGGTGAACCACATGCCTTCGGAACCCATGTCAAAAATCTGCCCGCGCATGAGGTGAATGATGTTGGGATAACCCGGAAGCACGTGAACCTTGCCTCCGTGCCAGCTCGACACCTCGAAGGCATCGAGCAGGTCATGATTCTCGTGGTTGCCGTCCACGAAGAGCGTGGTCCAAGGCTGGCTGTTGAGCCAATTGAGGAAGTAGCGATCCTCGTAGGGAGGGTTTTCCGACCACACCAGACCGAAGTCACCGCAAATGAGCAGGTAGTCGCAACGATGCAGCAGCTGTCCCTCGGCCCAGCGATCCGGCGTGAGCTTGCCGATATCGATGCTGCCGTGGATATCTCCGGTTACATACGTTGAAACAGCCATGACGCGCTCGTGCTTGCGTGCTCTAGCGCGCAGGAACGAAGGTCACGAGGTCGCCATCGTGAATGACGTCAAAGAGCGTCATCTCCTCGGGATCGATGCGCCCCACGAGGTTGCGCGTCCCGTCGTTGACGATCGGGCGCAGCACGACCTGCACCTCGCCGGCGTAGTGGCGATAGTTGTCGTTCACCATCACCACACTGCCCACCTCGAACTCCGCACCGGGATAGCGGCGCGGCACAATCGTCTCGTCGGCGTAGAAGACACGCGGCACACGCGTGCGCCAGATCCACTCGGAGCTATCGCCCATGTCGAGGAGCGGATAGAAATCAAAGAGGATCTCGCGCTCAACCGGGCTGAGGTCATAGAGCGGCTCAACCCGCACGATCTTGCGACTCTCCAAGTCCAGGTGCAGGCCGAAGCACTCCCAAGACGCAATCTCCTCTTCGAGGCCCGGCTTGATGTAGCGAGGCTCGGCAGGCTTCAATGCCTCCTCTACAGCCGAAAGCTCCTCCTCGGTCGCGTAGGCATTGCCGAAGAAGATGTCGGTCGTGCCGGCAGCCGCGAGGATGCGCGCCTGCAGGTCGGCAGGATAGTCGCGCAGGCGCTCGACCGTGGGCAGGCCACAGGTGGCGTCCCACACGCCGTGCGAATCCGGGGCATGCGAGGCAACGAAGGCACCAATGCGAATGCCGAGGCGAGAAAGGCGATCGTTGACCTCGCGGAACTTGTCCCAACGAAAACCGGTGTAGCGCTGCGGATAGAAGTTGTGGCAGGCGAGGATGCGGTTCTTGTCGACGCCACGCGCCACCAGGGCTTCGATGCTGGCGGGATCGAGCGCACTCGCGTTGTACTCGATCTTCATGCCATAGGGGTTCTGCAGCATGGCAAAGTTATCGTCTTCACCATAGGCCCCGTCCATGCGCAGGATGTCGGCCTTGATGCCGGCAAAGACCGAGAGGTCGTTCGGCGTGGCTCCAAGACGGTCCATGCACTCGGGATTGATGTCGAGAGAGACCTCCATCCCGCAGGCGTGCGCCGCGGCGTTGAACTCCGTGAAGAGCGCCAGGACCTCCTCGGGCGTTCCCGGGACCGAGAACATGCTCGTGAAGACTCGCGTGAAGCCATGCTTCGCAGCGCGCTCCAGATAGGCACGAATCTCCTCAAGTGGGCGAAGGTCGGGATAGACGGAGACACCCAGCACGGTCATGAAAGTTCCTCTCTGCTCACCTGCAAATGTCGAGACATAAACGAAGGGAGGGAGAGCTGATCTCTCCCTCCCCGTCAGAACGCGATAGCTTCTGTTACGAACCGATCTTCTCGTACAGATCGATAAACTCCTCGGCCATCTGCTTGAAGACCTCGCAGCTCATCATCTGGTCTTCGGCGTGAATGAGCAGCAGGCAGACAAGGTCGGCGGAGTTCTTGCCCTCGGTGGCAAGCTGGGCCTCCTGGGTCAGGAGCTTGGCATGCGGGTCGTGGGCCTGAGACTGAAACTCGTCACCCTCCTTGACGAGGCGCTTCGCGGCCTCGATGTTTCCGGCCTTAGCCTCCTGGATGGCGCCGATGTAGCTTGACTTGGAACCGCCCGCTGCGGTGATGATCTGGAACAGGATGAGCTCGAGCTCTTCAGTCATTATTCACTCCTTTATGTGCTTAGCAATACCTACCCGTTGCGTTACTCGGCAGCTTCGTTCAGCTGAGGTCTAGCCGATGAGGCCCTTGGCAAAGGCCAGGACGTTCTTGCCGTTGACCATGCCGTAGTCGGCCATGGGGATGACGTCGCAAGGGACGCCCTTGTCGGCGCACTTGGCCTGGATCTGGGCCTTCATGTAGCCGACCTGGGGCCCGAGCAGGGCGACGTCGACGCCGTCGAGGTGCTGGTCG
>CAJOKK010000178.1 GCA_905235165.1 uncultured Atopobiaceae bacterium
CCTCCTTCGTCATAATGGTCAGGAAACCTTCGAGATGTAAAGGACTTGTCATGGAAGACCTTGAAGATATTCGCAAGCGCATCGACGGCATCGACAAGCAGATTTCGTCGCTGTTCCTTGAGCGCATGGACGCCGCCGCCGACGTTGCGGAGTACAAGCGCTCCGTGGGCATGCCGGTCTTTGACCGCTCGCGCGAGCGTGACATCGTGGCCCGTGCGACCGAGCGCGTGCCGGCTAATCTTTCTAGCTACGCCGCCGTGCTCGAGACGGTGCTGATCGAGGCCTCGCGTGAGGCCCAGTACCAGCGCCTCGGCCTCAAGAGCGAGGCCGCCCAGCGCGTTACCGACGCCCTTGCCGAGCAGAGCGACCTCTTTCCGCAGCAGGCCTATGTGGCCTGCCAGGGCGTTGAGGGTGCCTATCAGCAGATGGCCTGCGACCGCATCTTCAAGCGTGCGCAGATCAGCTACTTTGACTCCTTTGACGGCGTCTTTCGCGCGGTTGAGCAGGGCTTCTGCCAGTTTGGCGTGCTGCCCATCGAGAACTCCACGGCTGGTTCGGTCAACCATGTCTTCGATCTCATGATGAGCCACGACTTCCACATCGTGCGCACCTGCCGCCTCAAGATTGACCACTGCCTGCTCGTCAACCCGGGCACCACGATTGACGACATCAAGGTCATCTATTCTCACGAGCAGGCCATCCGCCAGTGCGCCGACTACCTGGCCAACCATCCTGACATCGAGGTCCATTCCTGTGAGAACACGGCCATTGCCTCTAAGCGCGTGGCTGAGTCTGGCGACAAGAGTGTGGCGGCCATTGCCTCGCGTTCCTGCGCGAACCTCTATGACCTCGATGTGCTGGAGCAGAGCGTCCAAGACCAGCAGAACAACTACACCCGCTTTGCCTGCATCGCCAAGGACCTCGCGATCTACCCCGGCGCAGACCGCACCTCCCTCATGGCTGTTATCTCTAACGATCCCGGCTCGCTCTACAAGGTTCTTGCGCGCTTCTATGCCCTGAACATCAACCTCATCAAGCTGGAGAGTCGCCCCATCCCTGACCGCGACTTTGAGTTCATGTTCTACTTTGACCTTGAGTGCCCTGCCGCCGCGCCGGAGTTCAAGAACCTCATGAACTCCCTTTCTGACGTCTGCGACGAGCTGCGCTACCTGGGCAGCTATAGCGAGGTCGTGTAAGGTGGCCGCGCCTCGAGAGCTGGCCTTTGGCCTGCTTGGCCGTACGCTGGGCCACAGCTGGAGCCCGAAGATCCACGCCACCCTGGGCAGCGTTCCCTACGAGCTCATCGAGCTTGAGCCAGAGGAGGTTGAGCCCTTCATTCGCTCGGGCCAGTGGCAGGGTCTGAATGTGACGATTCCCTACAAGCGCCTTGCTGCTGAGGCCGCTGACGTGTGCAGCGATCGCGTGCAGGCCCTAGGCGTCGCCAACACGCTGGTGCATACCGCCGACGGCCGCGTCTTTGCCGAGAATACCGACATTGCCGGCTTCGAGGCGCTCGTTAGGGAGTTTGCTCGGGAGCAGCTGGGCTGCGAGGCTACCGAGGCCTTTGCCGGCCGCAAGGCGCTCATCCTGGGAACGGGTGGCGCTTCTCAGGCGGTGTCCTATGCCTTGCGCGAGCTCGTGGGCTGCGAGGTGGCCTTTGTCTCGCGCACGGGCGAGTGCACCTACGACAACTTCCTGGAGAAGCACGACGACGCCGTGCTTCTCGTTAACACCACGCCGGTGGGCATGTATCCGAACTGCCCCGCCTCGCCGCTTCCCGACGGCACCCTCGAGCGTCTGGGCCAGCTGAAGGCCGTGCTTGACGTGGTCTATAACCCGCTGCGGACGGGCCTTTGCCAGCAGGCGGAACGGGCGGGCATACCCTGCGAGAGCGGCCTTGCCATGCTGGTGTGGCAGGCCTTCTTTGCCAGCCAGCTCTTCCAGGACCGCACGCTCGATCCCTCGCTTTGTCGCGAGGCCATGGGGGATATTGCCCGGGCGACGCAGAACGTCGTGCTTATTGGCATGCCGGGTGCGGGCAAGACCACTGCGGGCCGTGCGCTCGCGCATGCTACGCACCGTCCCTTCATCGACCTCGACGATGCCTTTGCCGTAGAGACGGGCTTCTCTGCCGCTGACTTTATCAACGAGCATGGCGTTGATGCCTTCCGCAGGCTTGAGTCTGAGGTGGTTCGTAGCTATGGCGCCAAGTCGGGGCTGGTCATCGCCTGTGGCGGTGGCGTGGTCACGCGTGAGGAGAACTACGCGCCCCTGCACCAGAACGGCACCATCGTGCTGATTGACCGTCCGATCGAGCTGCTTTCGAGCGAGGGCAGGCCCCTTTCTCAGCAACGTGGAATCGAGCAGCTTGCCGCCGAGCGCATGGGCCTCTATCGCCAGTGGGCGGACGTGACCGTGTCGTGCACCGGGTCTCCGACTGGCGACGCCGAGGAGATCTGCAGGCTGCTCAAGCTGTAGGGTTGCCAGGGCCCCTCTACCATTTTGTGACAAAACAGGCCGGGGAACGTCACAAAATGGTAGAGGGGGTAAGCAGCCTAGCAATACTCCCTCAGCCAATTTGTGACACTTCCCGGCCTGTTTTGTCACAAAATGGCTGGGAG
>CAJOKK010000179.1 GCA_905235165.1 uncultured Atopobiaceae bacterium
TTTTCGCCCTATACGGCAAAACAAGACCCCTTATTCTGTAATAAGCTCAAACTTATGGCATCAGAACGTTAAAAAGTGGTACGGCAGTTGCTGAAAAGCCAAATGGGCGAGTTCGGCAGTCCACAATTAGCCCGAAAATCCCCTCTTGCAGAAAGTTGGTTCCGTCTTGAACTGCCCCTTCCCTGAGCTGGGATTCCGTCAGTCGAACTCCCCGTAGGACAGCGAAATCGGGAAGGACGTTACTCCGTCGAGCACCATCGCAGTTCAACGGCGAACGACTATATCGCCACAAGATCATAGGCTGCGAGGTTGACGAAGGCCCCACGAAAACCAACTTTCTGCAAGAGGGGATTTTCCTGACATTTGGAGGGGTGTTTTTGTCAGGTTTTGTTGCCCCAGCAACATTTCCTGACATCTTGGGGCCGAGGGGTTGGGGCGCGGGGTGTTCTTCTCGACAGCTAGACGGCAGACGCGCGCATTACTCCGTTACAGATAGCGAGTAGCCGCGTGGAGAGCAGCGTCGAGGTAGTGTCCACCAAAGAGGACACAGTGTAGGAGCAGCGGAAACACCTGATGCAGGACCACGCGCTCGCGCCAGCCGTCGGCGAGCGGAGAGACTTCTTCGTATCCGCGAATGAGATCGCTGAGGTTGGAGCAACCAAAGAGGGCAAGCATGGCGAGGTCGGTCTCGGCGTGGCCGCCGTAGGCCATTGGATCGATAAGCGCGGCGCGGGTGGGGTTGTTTGGGTTGGCGTCCCACAGGAGGTTGCCGGACCAAAGGTCTCCGTGGAGACGGGCGACATCGTGGCCGTTCTTGGTGACCAAGGCTGGCTGAGGCACATCGAAATCGCCATTGAGCAGGCGATTTGCCAGGCGGTCGAAGACGGCGGCCTCTGAGGTCGTGTAGGCGCCGGAGTCGACCAAGGTTCGGACGTTGTTCATGAGGCGATACTGCGCATAGAAGGCGCCCCAGGTTGCGGGGGCCTCAGCGCGGGCAAGCGTGGGCGTGAGGGAGTTGTCGATGCGGTAGCTTCCCTGCCAGCCGTCAGGCGGGGCGCCCCACCAGGCGGCGCCGGCGGCATGGGTTCGCGCGAGGGCCGCACCTGCTGTCCGGGCGGCGGCGCAGCTTGGTGTTGCCGTGCTGATTCGCTCCTCTACCAGGGATTCCCTTGATGCAGAGAAGACCGTTGCCACGTGGATCCCACCATCGGTCTCGGCTTCGGCAAGCCAGCGCAGGGCGGCCGCCTCGCCTTCGAGCTCGGTGCGATGGGTGGGGTCGGTCTTGGTGAAGGTCTGCATGGGAGCTCCGGACTGGTAGGTGGCGGGATGCCTCTAGCATAGCGCGGCGGAATGTGACGGAATCGGGTACCGAATGAGTCAAAAAGGTCTCCGGTAACTGACTCATTCGGCGCTGGCGGGTTTGTCTACAATGGCTTGCAGTGAATTACCCGCTGGGCGGGCCGTTGGACGGGAGCCACATGGACGAGCTAATTGACGTGTACGATCGCGACCGGAAGCACACCGGGCTAACCATCTCGCGCGTGGGCGCAAAGCTTGGCGAGAATCAGTACATGCTCTATACGCTGGCAATTCTCGAAGACCTCGACGGACGGATGCTCCTGACGCGTCGCTCGCTCGATAAACGCTGGGGTGCCGGCTGGTGGGAGATTCCTGGCGGCGGCGTGCACGCCGGAGAGTCGACGTCCGAAGCCGTACGACGCGAGGTGCGAGAAGAAACCGGGCTCATTCTGGGCGACGAGCCGCTTGAGCCCGTCTACAGCTACCAGAACACCGACCTCGCACGCGGCGACAACTACATCGTGGACATCTACCGCGTGCGGCTGGACTTCTCCCTCGATGACGTGAAGCTGCTTGAGGGCGAGACCATCGACGCACGCCTGTGTGACCCCGACGAGCTGCGCGAGCTGCACGAGGCGGAGACAGTGCTGCATTACGAGCGGATCTGCCAGGCACTCGAGGCAGGCGGGGCTCGCTAGCGACGGGCACCAGCCAACCCGTGACGTTTCCGGGCGGCCTTCGGGTTTATTTCTGCGGTAACGCTCACGACTCCGGCAATGTTTCCCGCTTTTGGCTGGGCGCCGGACATTCCTCCGAGCCCGGCCGTGACAAAGAGCATCCCTCCCCGGTCTTCTCCGTCCAGGCCTCTGGAAGCGAGCTGCCTGCGTGCCGCATTCATTACGGTTATGGTGGTGCCGTGGACAATTCCCTGCGGGCCTATGTACATGTAGCTTCCGGCGGTCATCTGCCCGTATTGGCTGACCCCCAGGGCGTTCAGGCGCTCCCAGTCGTCGGGGGATGAGTAATTTGGAATTACCATTCCGTTGGTGACTACCACGCGCGGGGCGTCCCTGTGGCTGGGGAACAGCCCCAGCGGATGGCCGGAATACATCACGAGCGTCTGCGTGTCGCTCATGGTGGCAAGGTATTGCATGGTGAGCCGGTACTGCGCCCAGTTCTGGAAAATGGCGCCGTTTCCACCGTAAATTATAAGCTCATGGGGGTGCTGGGCCACTCTCTCGTCCAGATTGTTCTGAATCATTGCCATAATGGCGGCCGCCTGGGAGCATCTGGCC
>CAJOKK010000180.1 GCA_905235165.1 uncultured Atopobiaceae bacterium
ACCACGATGACGTCCGCGTCGGTGTCGGGAAACTCGCGACCCGCGTCGCCGCCGATGGCGTCCACGTTGTCTAGGCCATTGTTCTCAAGGTTACGCCTGAGGTCGCGCACGGCCGGGCCGTAGCTCTCCACCGCCGAGACGAAGCCGCAGGCCTGCGCCAGCGGCAGCGTGAAGGTGCCCGCCCCGCAGTAGAGGTCCATCGCCTCGTCGTCTTCCTCGGGAGCCAGCCCCTCGAGCACAAGCTCCACCAGGCGCTCGGCACCCACGGTGTTCACCTGGAAAAATGACGGAGCCGAGAGCAACATCTGCTGGCCGGCAATCCGCTCGGCCCAGCAGCCCTTGCCCGACAGCCGCTCAACGCCCGAAACGCGCCTCGCCTTCTGCGGTCCCTTCGAGAGCACGCGCACCACCGAGCTCGCCTTGGTCGCATCTCCCAGCACCTTGGCCACCTGGCCGCGCGGAAAGGCCCCCGGCGAGGTCCACAGGGCCACCTCGAGTTCCTTGGTGCGCCTCGACGCGCGAATGCCCACGCGCTCGATGCCCAGGTCATGCGAGCCGCCGAGGTATCCCAGCGCGCCAGAGACGGCCTTAACCACCTTCTGATGACGGCTGTCCAGCAAAGGACAGGCCGCAACCTTGATAACGCCTGAACCGCCCGCCGCGTGCATGCCCACCGAGGCGCGACCGCGCTCATAGGCCACGGCAAGCTCCACCTTGTTGCGATACCCCCAGTCGTCGCTCGGACGTTCGATCGGTCGCACTAGCTCCTCGGCACGCGTGGCGTCCATGTGGCCGATGCGCGTAAGCGCGCCCACCACGCCGTCGCGCTTCTCGGCAAGCTGTGCCTCGCGCGAGAGGTGCGCCCAAGGGCAGCCACCGCAAAGGTCGACGTAGGGGCAGGGGGCATCCACGCGCGAAGCCGAAGGCTCGACCACCTTCACGAGCCGCGCGTTGGCAAAGGAGTCCTTCTCGCGAAGGAGCTCGGCCTCAACGAGGTCGCCGGGAACGGCGCCACCTGAGACAAAGACGGTCTTCCCCTCGTCGGTGTGCGCAATGGCATCAGGGCCGTAGCTCATTCGCTCTACGCGCAGGGCAACGGTCGTGTTGGAGCGGTTAGGTTGTTCAGGCATGTGTTACTGGTCCTTGCTGTCGTTCGTGTGTCCGGTGAACAGGGTCTTAAAGCCAAGCATGATGAGCTTGAACCCCACGGTAAAGCGGCCCGGCTTGCGCTTGGTGAGCGTCGTCTGGGCGGGCTCGTCCTGGGGCTTCGACACGCTGTCCTTCTCGTCTTCTGTGTCGAGAAGAACGTCCTGATCGGGCTCGTTCTCGATGATGTGGGCCTCGACGACTTCGGGCTCCGGCTTGGTCGGCTCCGTTGCCTCGGCTTCGGGTTCTGGCTCACTTGCCGCAGACTCCTCAACCGCGGGCTCCGCTTCGGCCACAGACTCGGGCTTTGCTTCCGGCTCCACCTGAGAAGTGGGCTCTTCCTTCGGCTCTTCCTTCGGCTCGGCCACGGCCACGGTCTCCGTTACCGGCTCCTTCGCGTGCTTCGGCGCTGCCTGAACCTCCACAGGCTCCGCCATCTGGCTAGGAATCGACGAGACCCTGCGCAGCTGGTCAAGCGTCAGGTCGGGATAGATCCGCGAGAAGGGCGTCATCGGCGCCAGCTCGCTCTCATCGGCGCCGGCGCGCATCTTCGCCACGGTAATCAGCAGCTCTTGGCTGTTGATCGAAGGCTCGCCCGGCTCGGTTGCGACCTTGCGCCAGGTGCCCTCCGAGGTCAGCTGGCGCGCCTTGGCGTTGTCGGCCAGCTGCAGGTTGACGTACTGCATCACGAGCGAGCGGCAGTGGTCGTCAAGCACGGGGTAGGCGATCTCCACGCGATGCTCGGTGTTGCGGGTCATCATGTCGGCAGACGACAGGTACACCAGGTCGGTCTCAACGCCAAAGGCGTACACGCGCGCGTGCTCGAGGAAGCGGCCCACGATCTGGCGCACCATGAGGCCGTCCGTGCGCTCGGGGATGTTTGCCTTGATGCAGGTGATGCCGCGAATGATCATGACCACGGTCACGCCCGCCTGGCAGGCCTCGGCGATCTTGTCTATCACGTCGCGGTCGGTCAGCGAGTTCATCTTCATGAAGACCTGCGCCGGCTCGCCCGCGCGTGCGCGATCGATCTCGCGGTCGAGTCCGCTCATCACGAGCGGCTTCAGGCCGTGGGGTGCCACGCCCAGGTGCTGGTAGGTACCAAAGAGATTACCCAGCGAAAGGTTTCGGAAGAAGGTGTTGCCGTCTTCGCCAATCCCGTCGTGCGCGGTCAGCAGCATGAAGTCGGAGTAGGTCTTGGCGGTCTTCTCGTTAAAGTTGCCCGTACCCAGGCAGGTGATTCGCTTGACCTTGCCCTTGTCCTGATAGGTAATCTGGCAGATCTTCGAATGGCACTTGAAACCCTCGGTGCCGTAGATGACGGTGCAGCCGGCATTCTCAAGCCGCTCGGCCCAAGCGATGTTGTTGGCCTCGTCAAAGCGGGCGCGCAGCTCCATGAGCACCGTCACCTCCTTTCGGCTGCGTTGATGAGGCTCTCGCACAGGTGCGATTGCTTGGCCACGCGATAGAGCGTGATCTTGATCGAGATGCACGACTGGTCAGAAGAGGCCTCGCGCAAGAGGCGAAGCAGGGGAGTCATTGCCTCGTACGGGTAGAAGAGCAGGATGTCGTGGTCTTCTACCTGCTCGCGCATGGGACGCGTGACATCTGTCATGGGCGAGTCCTGCGGCACGCACGGCTCATAGAGCAGGCGGTCGCGCGACGCCTCGGGAATGTGGTCTTCCAGGCCATAGACGTATCCCAGGTCAAGCGGCATGTGCGTATGGAAGACATGGCTCGGCTCGAGGTCGAGGGCATGGCTGATGTAGTCCTCCACCTCGCGCGACAGCGAGCGGTCGATCTCAAGGCGCACCGGCTGCAGGCGCTGGCGGCGCTTGAGCACGGCCTTCATGTGCTGACGGTAGTCCTCGTCTACGTCTGAGCCCTCGTCGGGGTCAACGTCGGCGTTGCGGGTGACGCGCACCACGGCCTTGCTGGTGGGCTCGTAGTTGCCGAAGCACTCCGAGAGGCGCGAGAGAATGACGTCCTCGAGAAGGACGTAGCGCCAGTTATGCGGGGTCGACGGCAGCTCGATCACGCGCGGAAGCGTCGGGGGCACCTCAACGATGCCGAGAAGGCCTTCCTCGTCCTCGCTCTTGAGCGAGCAGATGGCGTAGAGCTCGCCATTCTTCAGGTTGGGGAAGGGGTGACGTGGGTCGATGATCATCGGACTGATGATCGGAGCAACCTGGTTCTTGAAGTGCTGCGCGATTCGGCGTAGGTCAACGTCGGTGAGGTCGGAGGTGCGCACGCGCGTGATTCCGGCGCCGGCAAGGTTTGCCTCGATTGCGGAGAAGGCCGAGGCCTGCTTCTCCAGAAGGGGCGGCAGCATCGACAGGGCATGCTCGATCTGCTCACCGGGGGTTTCGTTGCAACGGATGTCGTGCGGCTGGTGCTTGAGGTGCGTAAGGTCGGAAAGCGAGCCGATGCGCACCATGAACCACTCGTCAAGATTGCTGCCGAAGATGGCTACGAACTTCATGCGTTCAAAGAGCGGCACCGTCTCGTCAAAGGATTCGTCGAGCACGCGTTCGTCAAAGCGCAGCCAGCTGACCTCGCGGCCTTGGGTGTAGGAGAAGTCGTGGCCTTCGTTGGGCTCCGCCTCTACGGGCATGGCGGCGCGCTTACGCGACTTTCCGAGGCCGCCCTTCTTGCTCTTGCCATCAGGATCTTGCTTCGCGCCCTGATTCTTCTTGGCTTTTATCTGCGCTTTTACATCGGCAAGCTCGATTTTGCGCTTGTCATGCTTCTTTGCTGACTTCTTGGCATCTTTTTTCTTTGACATGCCCTGCGCACACCGCCTTTGCATCGAATGTGTAT
>CAJOKK010000181.1 GCA_905235165.1 uncultured Atopobiaceae bacterium
CCGCCCACGGAGGCCGAGGGGGCCTGTGAGAACTTCTGCGACGGCGAGGAGCGAAGGCGCGGCGGGAGCGAGGACTTGTCTGAGCGAGCGCAGCGAGCGAGTTCCGCAGCTGCCGCGCCTGAGCGACGAGCGTTCTTGTCGCAGCGTTCTCACAGGCCCCCTCGGCATCCGTGGGCGGGAGGGGCCGCGGCGGACGGCTCACCCCGAGTCCGTCACCTTCCGGCTCCCCTATCCCTCGAGACGCTCCACCAGCAGCTGGTTGAAGAGCTTGGGGTTGCCCGTGCCCTTGCTGGCCTTCATGCACTGGCCCACCAGGAAGCCGACGACCTTCTTGTTGCCCTCCTGGTACTGCTGGACCTGGCTCTCGCAACGGCCCAGGACCTCGTCCACGACGGCCATGAGGGCGTCGGTATCGTTCGACTGGCGCATCCCGCGCTCGTCCACGACCTTCTCGGGATCGTCGTCCGTCCCCTCCACCAGCTCAAGGACCTCGCGTGCCTGCGCGAAGGTGATGGCATCCTCGGCAAGGAGGCCAGCCAGGCTCGCCACCTGCGCGGCGCTCACGTCGTCGTGCCCCGGCACGAGGTTGACCATCACGTTGGCCACGGTGGGCACAGCCTTCTCGCCAACAAGGGCGGCCGCCTCCTCGAAGCGCTTTGCCACGCTCGGCTCGCCCGCGAGCTGGGCCGCGTCGGCGCGCTTGAGGCCCCAGGTCTCGACGTAGCGGTCGCGCTTGGCGTCGGGCAACTCCCCTACGCGCGAGCGACAGCGCTCGATGAACTCGTCGGTGAGGTCGAAGGGCGCGAGGTCGGGATCGGGATACATGCGGTAGTCGTCCGCCGTCTCCTTGACGCGCATCACCACGGTGCGGCGACGGCTGGGCTCCCAGTGACGCGTCTCCTGGTAGACGATGCCACCCTCCTCAAGCACCTCGGCCTGACGGCAGATTTCGTACTCGAGCGCGTCGTGCAGGCTCTTGAAGGAGTTGATGTTCTTCATCTCGGTCTTGGTGCCGAAGGCGGTCTCGCCGCGACGACGCAGGCTGATGTTGCCGTCGCAGCGCATGGAGCCATTCTCCATCGAGCAGTCGGAGATACCCAGTGCCAGGAAGGTCTGGCGGAGCTTCTCCATAAAGAGGCGCGCCTCTTCGGGCGTGCGCAGATCGGGCTCGGTCACCAGCTCGATGAGGGGCGTGCCACAGCGGTTGTAGTCGATGAGGCTCTCGCTCGCACCGCCGATGCGGCCCTCGGCACCGCCGAGGTGATTCATCTTTGCGGCGTCCTCCTCCATATGGATGCGCAGGATGCGGATGGGTGCAACGTAGGAGCCGTCGTCGGCCTTCTCGATAGTGTTGTCCGGACGCTCGGCCGCGCCGGTCCCGGTGACCTCGAGGTCAAGGTGGCCGTGCATGACGAAGGCGACCGGCCCCTGCGTGGTCTGGAAGTTCTTGGCCATGTCGGGATAGAAGTAGTGCTTGCGGTAGAACATCGAGCGGCGCATGACCTCGCAGTTGGTGGCGATGCCGGCCATGACGATAGACTCGATGGCCTTCTCGTTGGGCACGGGCAGCGCGCCCGGCATGCCCAGGCAGATGGGGCAGACGTTGGCGTTGGGCTCATCGTCGTGGCTGAGCTTGCAGCCGCAGAACATCTTGGTCTCGAGCGTGGTGAGCTCGGTGTGAACCTCAAGGCCGATGACGGCCTCCCAGTCACGCAGGACCTCGGCGAGCTTCTTCATCTACAGCTCACCTCCCTTCCCGGCAAAGGCAGGCGCGACGATGCCCCGGGCATCAAAGGAGCGCTCGAGCGCACGCGCGATGGTGAGCAGCTGCGCGTCGGCAAAGGCGGGACCCTGCAGCTGGGCCCCGATGGGAAGGCCGCTCTCCGCGCCCAGGCCCACCGGCACGCTGATGCCGCAGTTGCCGGCGATGTTGTTGGAGATGGTGAAGATATCAGCCAAGTAGAGCGCCGCAGGGTCGGAGATGGCGCCGTGCTCCCAGGCCACCGTGGGGCTCGCCGGCATGAGGATGGCGTCAACGTGCTCGAAGGCGCGCTGGTAGTCGGCCGTGATGAGGGTGCGCACCTTCTGCGAGGCCAGGTAGTACTGCTCGTAGATGCCGCTGGAGAGCAGGTAGGCACCGAGCATCTGGCGACGCTTGGCCTCGGCGCCGAAGCCGTGGGCACGAGAGAGCGACGACTGCTCGGCCAGGGTCGCGCAATCGCTCTCCTGGTAGCCGTAGCGCACGCCGTCGAAGCGAGCCAGATTGGAGAAGGCCTCGCAGGGGGCGATGACGTAGTAGGCGGCGATGGCCGAGGCCATGTTGGGCAGGTCTACCTCGACGATCTTCGCGCCCGCGTCCTCGAGGGCCTTCGCCGCACCGGCAAGCGCATCAGCTACCTCGCGAGCGAGGCCGTCGGCCTCCATGAGCGAGGGGATGATGCCGATGGTCTTGCCCTCCACGCCATCCTCGAGATGTGCGCAGAAGTCCTGCTCGCTGTCTTGCGAGGTGGAGTCAAGAAGATCGCGGCCACCCGCCGTAAGGGCGTTCAGCGCGAGCGCCGAGCGCGACGTCCGAGACGCTGCGGCCGAGCGGGCCCACCTGATCGAGCGAGCTGCCGAAGGCCACCACACCGTAACGGCTGACCACGCCGTAGGTAGGCTTCATGCCCACCACGCCGCAGAGCGACGAGGGCTGGCGAATCGAGCCACCGGTGTCGGAGCCGAGCGCGAGGCTGACCTGGCCGGACGCGACCGCCGCGGCGCTGCCGCCCGAGGAGCCGCCCGGAACGCGAGCGAGGTCCCAAGGGTTGTTGGTGGGATGGAAGGCCGAGGAGTCGGTAGTAGAGCCGAAGGCGAACTCGTCCATGTTGAGCTTGCCGATGGGCGTGGCGCCAGCGTCGAGCATGCGCTGGACGCAGGTTGCCGTGTAGGCACTCTCATAGGGCTCGAGCATGCGGCTCGCGCAGGTCGTGCGTGTGCCGAGAAGGTTCATGTTGTCTTTGAAGCCCACGGGCACACCCGCCAGGGGGCCCAAGGGACGGCCTGCCGCACGCGCGGCGTCAGTGGCCGCGGCGGCCTCAAGGGCAAGGTCGGCGCTCACCTGGAGGAAAGCCTGCACGTCTCCGTCGCGCTTCTCCACTGCATCGAGGGCAGCACGCGCGACCTCAGTTGCGGAGAAGTCGCCCGTGCGCACGCCAGCAGCAACTTCTGCCGCCGAAAGCTGATCGAGGTTCGCCATCTTACGCCGCACCTCCGTCCCCAAGGATCGCCGGGACGCGGAAGGAGCGGTCGCGGCGGCTTCCGGCGTTTGCCAGGGCCTCCTCAAGCGTAAGGCCTGCCACCACGACGTCATCCCTCACGACATTGGAGAGGTCTCCGATGGGATGGAAGGTGGGCTCGACGCCCTCGAGGTCGTACTCGAGAATGGGGTCGAGCAGGGCGACCGCGTCGTTCATGTAGGTGGTCATCTCGTCGAGTTCGTCGTCAGTCAGCGCGATGCGGGCATACTCCGCGATGCTGGCCACGTCGTCCTTGGTCAAGGGCATGGCTCCTCCTCGTGATTCGTAAAGACTGCGCACCATGATACGACGCAAGCGAGTGCCTTTGAACGGGCGAGACAGCTGCGAAACAGAAAACGACAGATGGTAACAGTGGGTCGGGAGCCAAGGTTTCAGGGCAGCTAGTGTTGCCCGACGAGGAAGGGCCAGCTTGGACGCCCCCCCCCAGCCAAAATGTGACATTTCAAGCTTGTTTTTGTCACAAAATGGCTACCCTACCAGCCAAAATGTGACGCACTGCCCGTCGGAGCCCGCTGAACGGGGCTGGCTTTGGCGGACTTGGGCGGCGCTGACCGCTGAAGTCCGCAATTAATCCCTTGCGATAGTTAGGCTACTCCCAGTGTCCAGGTACGTCCACGACCCACCTCTGGCCGACGACGACCTGTCGTGTCTCGTAGTCGTCCTCCCAATGACCTACCTCGTCATAATGTTTGGTGCCAACTTGCTTCTCCGGATAATAAATGCCTCCACCGAAGACTTCTTCATTGAGAGAATGTTGATAGGTGTGCTCATAAAAAGCGTCGGGATCCGTTGTCTCAAATTTGCCACAGCCGCACCAATATGTTTTCACTTCCTCGTAGACGGGTTCATCCCGCGCGGCAGTATCTACGACATAGTGATTTCCAACCCAGACGTTTTGGGCCTCGTACACGTCCTCATAGTGTCCCTGCTCGTCTACCCAGTGGGGCTGCGGCTCGGTATTGCCGCCACCAGAGCTGCTACCACCAGAGCTGTTGCCAGAGGAGTTGCTGGAACTACTGTCACCAGAACTGCCGCTGCTGGAGCTTCCACTACCAGTTCCGCTGTCGGAAGTGG
>CAJOKK010000182.1 GCA_905235165.1 uncultured Atopobiaceae bacterium
CCGCCGCCCTCCGGCGCCCCGTGTGCTGGGCCAGAAGGGTCCCCGCTACCGGGTGGACGCAAAGCCCGTCTGCCCGTGCGCGGCAAACTCTTGTGTGCCGTGTGGTGAGCCAGCCCGCCTTCCTAGCTAAGGCTCGGGCTGCTAAACTGGCATATGGATTAAACCGTACAGCAAGTATTACTGAGGGCCTTGCAACTCGTGTGCAAGGGCAAAGGAGGGCGTATGTGCGGCGTTGTTGGATATACCGGTATCAATCAGGCGAGTCCTTGGCTGCTTGACGGCTTGCAGACCCTCGAGTACCGCGGCTACGATTCCGCGGGCATCCAGGTTGTCTCGCCTTCGGGGAACCTGCATGGTGTGAAGTGCGCCGGTCGCGTGGCCGCGCTGCGCGAGCGTGCTGCCGCCGCCAACCCCACGGGCACCTGTGGTATCGGCCACACCCGCTGGGCCACCCATGGCGCCCCCATCGATCGCAACGCCCATCCGCATCTGGATGGCTCTGGCCGTATCGCCGTCGTGCACAACGGCATCATCGAGAACTTCCAGGAGCTCAGGCGTGAGCTTATCGCCAATGGCCATGAGCTTGTCTCCGATACTGATACCGAGGTCATCCCCCACCTCATCCAGGAGGCTTGGGAAGGTCCGGCCAAGGGCGACCTCGCTGCTGCCGTGCGTCATGCGGCAAACCGCCTCGAGGGTTCTTGGGCCATCGCGGTGATCTGCGCCGACTGCCCCGGCACCATGGTCGTCACCCGCAATGGCTCGCCGCTCGTCGTGGCCTCCACTGATGACGGCGCCTATGCCGCGTCCGACGTGATGCCCCTGGCCTCGGTTGCCTCGCGCGTCTACCAGCTCCAGGATTACGACATTGCCACGCTGACTCCCGATGGCCAGATCAAGATCGTTGACCGTGAGGGCCGTGCGGTCGAGAACCCCGTTGCCCTCGACATCGACTGGGATGCCTCCGCAGCTAAGCTTGGTGGCTATTCCGACTTCATGGCCAAGGAGATTGCCGAGCAGCCCGAGGCTATCGAGCGCCTGCTCAAGGACCGCCTGGGCGAGCACGGCATCGAGCTGGACGAGCTCTCGCTTTCTAACGAGGAGCTTGCCGCCATCGACAAGATCGTCATTATCGCCTGCGGCACCTCCTATCACGTGGGCCTCATCGCCAAGGCTGCCATCGAGCGCTGGGCACGCATCCCGGTCTCGGTGGAGTTCGCAAGCGAGTTCAACTACAACGAGGAGTACCTCGTCACCGACCACACCATGTGCGTCGTCATCACCCAGTCCGGCGAGACGGCCGACACGCTGAGCGCCGCCCGTCGTATGAGGGGCATGGGCTGCAACGTCTTTGCCATCACCAACGTGCTGGGCTCCACGGCTGCCCGCGAGAGCGATGGTACCCTCTACATTCAGGCTGGTCCCGAGGTGGCTGTTGCTTCCACCAAGGCCTACACGGCTCAGATCGTGGCTTCCTACCTCCTCGCCCTGCGTCTCGGCCTTGCTAACGGCTCGATGACCCGTGCCGAGGCTGAGAAGCACTTCCACGATCTCGAGGAGATTCCTACGCAGATGCGCGAGATCCTCTCTCGCCGTTGGCAGGACAAGCAGGCCGCACGTCTCTTCCGTGACAAGCACAGCTCGCTCTTCCTGGGCCGCAACGTTAACGCCACGACCGCCTATGAGGGCGCTCTCAAGCTCAAGGAGATTTCCTACCTGCACGCTGAGGCCTATCCCGCGGGCGAGATGAAGCACGGTCCGATCGCCCTTATCGAGGGCGGCTTCCCGGTTGTCGCCGTGGTCCCGGCTGACCATGTGCACGACAAGACCGTCTCCAATATCCAGGAGTGCCTGGCCCGTGGCGCGGCGATGATCGGCGTCGCTACCGATGGTGACGAGAAGGTCGCCAAGCTCTGCTCCGAGGTCCTGTGGGTTCCGCCCGTGGCCGACGAGCTGATCTTCCCCGTCGTGGCGATTCTGCACCTGCAGCTGCTTTCCCGCTATGTGGCGCGCGACCGCGGCTTCGACGTCGACAAGCCGCGCAACCTGGCTAAGTCGGTGACGGTGGAGTAGCGTATGGCGGCGGGTATCGGCGTGGATATGCTCGAGATCGCGCGCATGGAGCGCGTGATTGAGCGTCGACCGTCCTTTCTGAAGCGCGTCTTCACTGACGAGGAGCGAGCCTACTGCAGCTCGTTCGCGCGTCCCGCCGAGCACTACGCTGCCCGTTTTGCCGCCCGCGAAGCCGTGCTCAAGGCCTTAGGCACCGGCTTTTCCGAGGGCATTGGCCTCAAGGACGTCTCGGTCAAAAACGACGAGTCGGGCCGTCCCCTGGCCGTGCTTTCCGGTCGGGCGGCAGAAGTTGCCAGCGAGCGTGGCGTGCAGGAGGTGGCCTTGTCACTCTCCCACACGCATGACGTGGCGGTAGCCAATGCCGTGCTGGTGACGGAGGATGTGCGTCCGAAGGAAGAGGAGCAGCCCGACCCAGAGCGGGAACTTCTCGCCACCTTCAAGGCGGCTCGAACGGTGATTGACGAGCTTGAGCGACAACAG
>CAJOKK010000183.1 GCA_905235165.1 uncultured Atopobiaceae bacterium
GAGGATGGCCGCCTTGAGCCCTTCGGGGTCGAGCTCGATGTTGGCCAGCATGCCCACCTTTCCGTCATCGTCCACAGGTCCGGGCACGTCAAGGCCGACGGCGATGACGTCCTCGGGAGAGGAGCCATTCTCGGCAAGCAGGCGCTTGAGGCCATTGGTGACCACGGCAAAGGCCGCCTCACTCACAATCTCGCCCGTCGGGATCTGAGAGACCGCGTCGAGCCTGCCCTCGGGGGAGAACAGACCGACCTTGATGCTGGTGCCGCCGATATCAATGCCAAGTACGCGCTCCATCGTTACCTCTTTCCAAAGACGCTGTAGTACTTCTCCACATCCGACGAAAGTATCGCGCACAATTGTCGAGATAGTGATGACCTATGCTGCCATCGCACGCGTACGCGTCGTGTTCGGTACCGTGGGCTACACTTTGGGGGTAACGACGCACAGGAAGGGGTCACCCATGAGCGAACGCAAAATAAACGGTAAAAAAAGCGCTCAAGCTGAAGCGAAGGGACACGAGACGAGCCTACCCATTCCCGGCAGGCCCGGAGAGGCCACGCCGGCGGCAATCGATAACCCCAAGGCCGACATCGCCGCGCTCAACAACCTCGAGCGTCACCTCTTTGCCCACAACTACGCCTCTGCCTGCATCGGGTCGTTCAGCACCACCATCGACCCGGTCAAGTCGCTGGGCGACAGCGCCGAGGTTCTCTCCATCCTCGACCAGGAGAATCACGAGCTGCTCTGCTCGACCTCCACGGGCGACATGCTCCAGCGCCTTTCCAAGCACCATGAGCTCCTCACTCCCGTGCAGCAGCACCAGGTGCGAATCCTGCAGCGCGACCGCAACAAGCTCATCGGCATCCCCGCAAGCGACCAGGCTGCCTTCACGCGCCTGACCGCCGAGTCTTACGACGTCTGGCGTCGCGCCAAGGCTGCCGACGATTGGGCCTCCTTCGAGCCCTACCTCGATCGCATCGTCATCTCGACGCGCACCCTTGCCGAGTTCAAGCGTCCTGGCGCCGACGCCTACGACGTGTGGCTGGACGAGTTTGAGCATGGCGCGAGCACGGCCTTCTACGACGAGTTCTTTGCCCAGGTGAAGGATGTCGTCGTTCCCCTTTTGGCCGACGTCATCGCCTGTGGCCGCCAGCAGTCGCGCCAGCCGATTTCCGGCAAGTACGACGCGCAGCGCCAGTGGGCCCTTGCCCGCGACCTGATGGAGCTTGAGGGCCTCGACAAGGAGGCCATGCTGCTCCTTGAGACGGAGCATCCCTTCACGGACTCGCCGAGCACCAACTACGGCATCATCGCAAGCCACGTCTATGAGGACGACGTGCTCTCCAACGTCTTCTCCATGCTCCACGAAGGTGGCCACGCCCTGTACGAGACGAACGTTGACCCCATGTACAACCAGACCTCCCTCAAGGGAGGCACCTCCTCTGGCATGCACGAGGCGCAGTCGCGCTTCTTCGAGAACTACGTCGGACGCAACGAGAGCTTCGCGCCGCACCTGCTTGAGGTCCTGCGCAAGCACTTCCCCGGCCCGACGGGACGTCTCACCGCGCGCCAGCTCTTCCTCGTCATCAACCGTGTTGAGCCGAGCCTCATCCGCACCGAGGCCGACGAGCTCACCTATCCCCTGCACATCCTGATTCGCTACGAGATCGAGCGGCTGCTGATGTCCGGCGAGGCCACGGCTTCCGACATTCCGCGCCTGTGGGCCGACCGTTACAAATCTTACCTTGGCATTCGTGTTCCCAACAACGCACAAGGCGCCCTGCAGGACGTGCACTGGGCGCAGGGGCTCTTTGGCTACTTCCCCACCTATGCCTTCGGAAGCGCCATCGGGGCCCAGCTCTGCGCAGCGATGGTGCGCCAGGGCATCGACTTCGACGGTCTTCTCGCCGACGGCAACCTCACTCCCATCAAGGAATGGCTGCGCATCAACATCTGGCAGCACGGACGCACGAAGGATTCCGAGCAGATCATCCAGGATGCGTGTGGGGAGCCCTTCTCCGCGACCTACTTCACGGACTATCTCGTTGACAAGTACTCGGCAATCTACGGCCTGTAAGACGAAATAACGATCATGGCCCGTCTCTCTGAGGCGGGCCGCTTTATGGAGGTTGGACCCATGAGGGCTTTGCTTCAACGTGTCAGTGCTGCGTCCGTCTCTGTTGACGGTGAGCTTGTTGGTAGCTGTGAGCAGGGGTTTCTCATCTTGCTTGGCATTGGTCCCGAAGATGACGAACAGCTGGCCGAGAAGCTCTGGAACAAGATTCGCGCGCTTCGGGTCTTTGAGGACGACGAGGGCAGGATGAACCGCTCGCTCATGGACGTGAATGGCTCGGTGCTCGTGGTGTCGCAGTTCACGCTCTACGCAGATTGCCGAAAGGGCAATCGCCCCTCCTTCGTCAACGCCGCGCGCCCCGAGCTCGGCAACGAGCTTTACGAACGCTTCTGCGAGATTGCGCAGGCAGACGTCAAGTGCGAGCACGGGGTCTTTGGTGCCGACATGAGCGTGAGCCTGACAAACGA
>CAJOKK010000184.1 GCA_905235165.1 uncultured Atopobiaceae bacterium
CACTTGTCGTTGACACGAGCCCTTACAAGTACTCCCAGTACTATGATGTACAGCTTGATATCGACCTCTCCGGCACGGACATCGCAGACCGGATTGAGGGTTTGAGGGGGCTTCACCTAGGCTTTGCCTTGAGTGGTGGGGCGGGTTCGGTCGGCGTGTCCACCGTTGCTTTTGAGACGAACCTGGCTGACCTGGCGCTCAATCTGGGCATGCATACGGACACGCCCTCTGATTGGGCCTTTGTGGACAAGGTCGTCACGGAGCCGGGACCGATGGACAAGCCCATCGAGGGTAAGCCCGAACCGACAGGAGATGCCTTCAGGCCCGAGAACAACCACCTCATCATCAAGATGCGTGTTGCGCTTCCCAAGGATTGCACCTGCTTCTACCTGGACTCCCTGGGCTTGGGGACGCAGACTGTGCCCTATGCCTTCGAGAGCGGGACCTCCATGGCAGCTCCCCATGCTGCGGGCGCTGCCGCCATCCTTGCCTCCCAGGGCCATTCGGGTGAGGAGCTTGCCTCGCTTGTGCGCTCTAAGGTGCGCGTGACCGATCCCCCTCTTGAGGTGAAGACCGGCGGCATCCTGGATCTTGCGGTTGACGGATCGCCCGACGTGCCGGATCAAGAGGCGCTGGCGCCCGCTATCGCGAGCGTGGGGGCTGATGGGACGAAGGTGACGGTATCGGGTTCCAACTTTGGCTCGAAGCCAGGCTCGGTGAGCCTTTCTCGTTATGTGGCGGGAGCCGAGCTGCAGCCTGTTGTGGCAAGCGTCACATCCTGGTCGGATGACGAGGTAGTGCTCTCGCTCGATACTGCCTTCGAGGGTATTCTCAACACCGTGCTCACCAATGCGGCCGACAAGCACGATACGCATTGCAGCTTCGTCAGCAAGGGAGCGAACGTCTTCGAGCAGGAATTGCCCCTCGATACCTCGGTGGGAGACTGGGCCGTACACGGAGATTCCCAGGGCGACTGGGAGCCCAAGGGGCCGCTCGTTGGCCTGGGCTGTAAGCTTTACTACCTGCCCGCCTATGAGGGCTATGCTGATGCTGAACCTGCTCACAGGCGCATGCTCTGTTTCGACCTTAAGACGCAGACTTGGTCAGACCTTGCCGAGCTGCCCGAATGGCTGAGCGGCGTCTCCGCCGTCATGTACGAGGGTAAGATCGTGCTCGAGGGTGCCACCATGTACATGCTGGACAACGGCGAGCCCAGCACAACCTTCCCCAAGGGAGAGTCGGCCGAAGAGCGTGTGTATGTGTATGACCCCGCAAGTAACAGTTGGAGTCAGGCGTCTGCGGAAGGCGTGTATCTCGACCAAACTTTAGCGAATGACAAGGGTCAGCTCAGGCTGGTGGGTGGTTCCATGCAAGACCCAGCCCATCCTGACCAGCCATGGATGACGGTGCCCGTGCCAGTGTTGGCCTATGACCTTGCAACGGGCGCGACAGAGGAGCTTTGCGGCATGCCCGTGGCCTTCACTAACCCTCAGGCGGCGGCAAAGGACGGCACGATACTCGTCTACAGCGACGGACTCATCTCCCAAGGAAGCACCGCGGCACCCCAGGTCGTTCGTATCCAGGACGGGCAGGCAGCCAAGCTTGAGGGGGCCTTGCCGGAGTTTTTGAGCGCCGTCGAAGCACAGGGCAGGATGCCCGTCTTTGACGTAACGTCCAACTACCCCTACCATGCCGTGCTCGCGCCGGTGGCCGATGGCTTTGTGCTGGTAGGGCCACCCGCATCGGATGGCTCGTCTGACACCTTCCTGCTGCGTGACGGCTCGAACGTGTTTGAACCCTATGCAAAGCGCAGCTCCGAGGACTGCGTCTATTCTCAGGCGGCGTGTAGCTATCGCGGGAGGCTCTTCGTCATTGGCTCAGCAATATTTGAGCCTGACCAGCGCATCTTCCGTGCTACCGCGATGGAGGTCCCCGAGTATCCGGGCGACATTCCTTGCGATGAGGGCCCCGTCGACCCAGTTGATCCCGTGGACCCGGTTGATCCCGTGGACCCGGTAGGCCCCGTGGATCCTGCAGGCCCTGCAGATCCTGCCGGCACGGTGGATCAGGATAAGTCTGGGAAGACCGATGTGAAGCCCGCTTCGACTTCGTCAACGACCAAGCCTCAGGCCAAGTCTGCTGCTCGGATCCCCAAGACAGGAGATACGCCTCTTATCCAGCAAGCTACGATCTTGGCTGCCGCGGGCCTCGCCTTCCTGTTCGTAGGCCATCGTTTGCGCCGCGAATGCCGCTAGCACGAACGAAGCCATACGAGACCGGCGGAAAGCCCCTTCTGCTGGCGTGATGCAACATTCCGCTCACTACTGGCATACATCCTCCCTCAGCTGATCGATTGCGTCCGCTACTCGTACGTCGTTGCTATACCTATCCTTTAACGAAAGATAAAGTGACAACGCACCGACATGGCTGAGCTCCTTATGGGAGTTGTTTTGCAAACCGATTGGAAGGTCGTCCCAGTAGTCCCATACCTCAACGCACGTACCTTCTTCATCCCACCAAGGGAGCTCACCGCCTGCGTC
>CAJOKK010000185.1 GCA_905235165.1 uncultured Atopobiaceae bacterium
GACATCGACGTCGCGAAGGAGATGCTGCGCGAGACCTCCGATTCCGACGAGAAGGAAATGCTCCAAGAGGACATCTCCTCTAACGAGGCCAAGCTTCCCGGCCTGGAGGACGAGATCAAGATCATGCTCATTCCGGGCGACCCGAATGACGAGAAGGACACCATCGTCGAGATCCGCGCCGGCGTGGGTGGTGACGAGGCGGCCATCTTCGCGGGCGACCTCTTCAAGATGTACCAGCGCTTCGCCGAGGCGCACCGCTGGAAGGTCGAGGTCCTCTCGTCCAGCCCCAGCGAGGCCGGCGGCTTCAAGACCATCGAGTTCAAGGTTACGGGCGACAAGGTCTACTCCGTCATGAAGTTCGAGAGTGGCGTCCATCGCGTGCAGCGCGTGCCCAAGACCGAGAGCCAAGGCCGCATCCAGACCTCCACGGCTACCGTCGCCGTGCTGCCCGAGGCAGACGAGATCGACATCCAGATCGCCCAGGAAGACCTGCGCATCGACACCTATTGCGCCTCCGGCCCCGGTGGTCAGTGCGTCAACACCACCTACTCCGCCGTGCGCATCACGCACCTGCCCACCAACACGGTGGTGCAGTCGCAGGACCAGCGCTCCCAGATCCAGAACCGCGAGGTCTGCATGCAGATGCTGCGTGCTCGCCTCTACGAGATGGAGCTCGAGAAGCAGCAGGCCGAGCAGGGTGCCACCCGCCTCGCGCAGATCGGTCACGGCAACCGTTCCGAGAAGATCCGCACCTACAACCAGCCACAGGATCGCGTGACCGACCACCGCATCGGTTATAACGCAACCTACAATGGCGTGCTGCTGGGCGATACCCTGCAGAGCGTCACCGACGCCCTCGCCGCTGCCGAGCGTGCCGAGAAGCTCGCCGAGGCAGTGTAGCTCCTTCCTGACCCAAAACCGACCCAAAGGGGCCTTCCCTTTGGGTCGTTTCTGTCCGTCACCTCGAGAAAGCCCACGTATGTCGCAAGCTTGGACCATCAAGTCTCGATTGGACCGTGGGCTACCTGGAGCGCAAGGGCGACGAGCGCCCGCGCCTCTCGGCCGAGTGGCTGCTCTCCTCGGTAACGGGCCTTTCCCGCGTTGAGCTCTATACGAGCTTTGACCGTCCGCTCGCCCCCGAGGAGCTTTCCCGCATGCACGACGCGGTCGAGCGCCGTGGCAAGGGCGAGCCCCTGCAGTACGTGACGGGCGAGATGCCCTTCCGCCATCTCATCGTGCGCTGCGCCGAGGGCGTGCTCATCCCACGACCCGAGACTGAGGTCCTGGTGGATGCCGCGCTCGAGGCCATCGATGTCGCTCTGACAGCAGGCGTTGCCTACGACGACGTCGAGTGCCGTCGTGCCGCACGGGGAGAAGGGCGACGGTCAGCGCTCAAGGCCCGTGTGGAAGAGCTTCGCCTGGCAGCCCAGCCTGCCGAGGGCGAACTTCCCAACGAGCGCACGATTGACGAGCTCATGCGCTGCCTTTCCGAGCTCGAGGCCCAAGAGAAGCCGGCGCCGTCGGGCGTGCGTGCCCTTGACCTCTGCACGGGAACGGGCTGCATCGCGCTATCGCTTGCCACCGAGCGCCCCGGCACCCATGTGCTCGCGACGGACCTGTCACCCAAGGCTGTAGCCCTCGCAACGGAGAACCGCGATCGCCTCGACCTCGTTGAGGCCGTAGATATATATAAGTGTGACCTGGCGGCCGCGGTGCCCGATGATCTCATGGGCACCTTCTCTGTTCTTGTCTCCAACCCGCCTTACATTCCCAGCGCCGTCGTGCCAACGCTTCCCGAGGAGGTCGCCGGCTTTGAGCCCCACTTGGCCCTTGACGGTGGCCCAGACGGCCTCGACCTCTTCCGTCGCATACTCGACCTTGCCCCGCGTGCGCTTGCGCCAGCTGGCTGGCTCTGCGTCGAGCTCTTTGAAGACAACGTCAACGATGCCGCCGAACTCTGCCGCCAGCAGGGTGGCTGGGCAAGCGTTGAGGTGCGCGAAGATCTGACGCGTCGTCCGCGCGTGCTCGTCGCGCAGCGCGAGGCTTAAAAGCTGGCAAGGAGAGGGGCGGATATGGGCGAGATACTTCGCGTAAGCCAAGACAATCCTGCCGAGCAGGACCTCGTACGTGCGGCTGAGCTCCTGCGGGCTGCCGGCGTGCTGGTCATGCCTACCGATTCCGTCTATGGCATCGGCTGTGCCGCAACGCCAAACAACCCCGCTTACGAACGCATCTTTGACATCAAGCGTCGAGACCGTGCCCAAACCCTCCCTTGGCTCATCGCTGACGAGTGTGACTTGCTCACCTACGGAAAGAATGTCCCCGAGTGGATGTTTCGCCTTGCCAGGGAGTTTTGGCCGGGTGCCCTCACTCTGGTGGTAGAGGCCGCAGACGCCGTTGCCCGCGAATACGTAGCCGCAGATGGCACCATCGCATTGCGTGTGCCCGACTCCACCCTCGTGCGCACCTTGGCCCGTATGGTCGGCCCCCTTGCCACCACAAGTGCGAACACGCATGGCGAGGCGGCGGCCACAAGCGGCGTGAACGTCGAGCCCCGCATTGTCCAGGCTGCCGACCTTACGCTCGACGCTGGTTCGGCACCGCTCGCACAGGCAAGCACCATCGTGGCCGCTCGTCAGGGAAGGCCCGTCATCCTTCGAGAGGGCGCCATAGACGCAGGGCAAATCTGTCACCTTTAGTTGGTAAAACCCCTAAAACGCAGCGTATTTCCCCCGCCACTCGGCAACTTAGTCAAAAAACCTATACGGCTTTAGAGCGGCTTTGGCAGAGAAAAACCTTTGCCAAGCAATTAATGCCCGCTTACAGAGAACTGTTTTCGTGTAGGATATATGTGGATTTAGCCTGAGCTAAATGTGTTCAAAGTCTGTGGCATCCGTGAAGACGGCGGAGTCACTGTTAGAGAGGTGGAAGTTATGGCCGATTCGTTCGACTCCCTGCGGGAGAGGGTCGCGGCGATTCTAAGCGACAGGCGTCGCCGCGCGAGGTACCTGGCAGTCCTGGGCTGCCTGGCTGTCGTGGTCACAATGGGCACGGGCGTCGCCCTCATGCGCAGCGGCCTCGCGAAGACCCATGACGTGCGCGAGCTCGACTGCCCCGTCACGGGCGTCGTCGCGCACCACCACACCGCCGAGTGCTACGACGACGAGGGCAACCTCGTCTGCAAGCTGCCCGAGCGCGAGCCGCACACCCACGACGACTCCTGCTACGAGGAGCGCACCTTCCTCGTCTGCGGCAAGGAGGAGTCGGCCGACCACCACCACACCGACGAGTGCTACCGCACCGAGAGGGTCCTGACCTGCGGCCTCGACGAGTGCACCGAGTCCCACCAGCACACCGACGCCTGCTTCCGCACCGTCTCCGTCGACGACGAGGACGGCTCGCGCTCGCGCGTCCTGAC
>CAJOKK010000186.1 GCA_905235165.1 uncultured Atopobiaceae bacterium
GTTGTACCAGGTGGTCACGACGTAGGGACCATCGGCCACGATATAGCCCAGGCCGCAGAAGATGTCCTCGATTTCCTCGCGAATCTGCGAGATAAGGTGCTGCGTGCCCTGCTGGTGACGGCGGCCCGGCAGCGTGACGTCAACGGCCTCGGAGCTCATCTTGAGCTCGAGCATCGCGCGGCTCAACTCCTCCTGGCGCTGCCTGATGGCAGCCTCGACGTTGTTGCGCACCGCATTGGCGAGCTGGCCCATGGCGGGACGCTCCGAGGGGTCGAGCTGCCCCATCATGCGCATGATGGAGGTGAGCTGTCCCTTCTTGCCCGTGACGCTGATGCGCAGCTGCTCGAGCGCCTCCATGCTCGCGACTGCTGCCAGTCCCTCGGTTACCTGCGCCTCAATTGCCTTGAGGTCGTCGGACATTGCCATGCCGTGTCTCCCTTCACATAAAAAAACCGCCCCTGAGCTTCTCTGCCCAAGGACGGATATCTCCGCGGTACCACCTTGATTGACCTCTACGTTGTCTCTCGCGAGCGTCCACTCGTTTGACCCCGTTCCGTGGGGCAGACGGCTCACCTACTGAGGAAGCCAAAGGCATCCCGTTCAGGTCGCGGCTGGTGGAGTGAACTCCGTACGTCGACCTTCGCAGGAACCTCTCAGCCAATGGGTTCCCTCTCTCACGCCCGGTCACGCGACGTTCAGACCTCTCCGTCGTTGCCTGATGGCAAATGGTAGCACAACAGGCATACAATAAGGCGAGTTATTGAGATTCACCACGAACAAGGGGGACCTATGCACAACGACCTCAACGCTCTTATCGATCACACCAACCTCCATCCGGATGCCGTCGAGGAGGACATCGAGAAGCTCTGCGATGAGGCGCGCGCCTTTGGATTTGCCACGGTCTGCGTGAACTCATGCTGGACAGCGACGGCAGCGAAGCTTCTTGAAGACACGAACGTGGGCGTCACCACGGTGATCGGCTTCCCGCTCGGTGCCATGTCGACTGTCTCGAAGGTTGCCGAGACCGTAGCCGCTATCGCCGACGGCGCGACCGAAATTGACATGGTGATCAACATCGGGCGCCTCAAGGCGGGCGATGACGCCATGGTGACGCGCGACATCGCAGCGGTGGTCACCGCTGCCGGCAGCGCTGCCGTGAAGGTCATCATCGAGTGCTGCCTGCTCACCGACGACGAGATCGTGCGCGCCTGCAAGGCATCGGTCAAGGCAGGCGCCGCCTTCGTCAAGACGTCCACGGGCTTCTCCACCGGCGGCGCGACCGTCGAGGACGTGCGTCTGATGCGCCAGACCGTCGGCGATGCCTGTAAGGTCAAGGCGGCCGGCGGCATCCATACCTACGAAGAGGCTGCTGCCATGGTCGAGGCCGGTGCAGACCGCCTGGGCACGAGCTCCGGCATCCAAATCGCCGAGGGTTAGGCAACACGCAGAAGAGCGAGGGCTCTCCGGCGCGATGCGAGGACGATCGTCATCGAACGTATACGGCCTCCCTCCCCCAGCTGCGGGGAGGGAGGCCACTTGTTTCGACGCGGGTGGGCGAAACGCCCCTCATGTATTGTGCAGAAGCCCCGCATTTGATCGCCGCTCTTGTTAAGAAGGCATTCATAAAAAAATAAAAAATCCGTCGTTTCGAATCGCAGCATTGTGTATGATTGCGTGGTTCGTTAAAAACCATAACGAAAGAGGAATGAGATGGGAATGGAAAACCTGAGCAACGACGTCAAGGCGAGCCTGCTGGGCTGCGACTCTGCCGAGGAGCTGCACGAGCTGGCTAAGGCGAGCGGCTACGAGCTCTCCGACGAGGAGCTTAAGGGCGTTTCGGGCGGAAGGCCAGGAAATCCAGGAGAGAAACCTGGGTGGGACTGCATGGACATGGACATGTGTGGGTCTTTTTAGTAGCACCTACGGCGCATCTTAATGGTCCCCTGAGGGCCGAGTCGCTTCCGACGGGGCCTGCATAGCTTGAAAACCGAGGGGCCGCGATTGCCTTCTGGCGATTGCGGCCCCTCTTCTCAAATGACACATCAGGAGCCCCCAGGGAATTGAGGCGCGCAACTCACGTGCGACGCGATCCTCCCCTAGCGCAGCTGCACGTCGACGAAGCCCACCTCTCGAGCCAAGCCCTCGAGCTCGGACATGCGCTCGTCGCTCGGAGACGGCGCGTCGGCAAGCTCGCCCACGACGCCGAAGTTGCGGAAGCGAATGAGCTTGAGCTTGATATTGGCAACACGCTCGCCGAGGATGCCCGCGATGCCAGCAATCGTCTCCTCGGGGTCGTTCCATCCGTCAACCACCACGATGCGCAGCTCCTCGATCTTGTCGCGATCAGCGAGCAGGGCCAAGTTCTCCTTGACCACCGAGGCATCGCCGCGCGTCAGGCGCTCGCACAGCTCCTCGTCCCAGGCCTTCACATCCAGCATCACGCCGTCGCACACGTCAAGCAGGTCAAGGTGCTCCGCAAAGGGCACGAAGCC
>CAJOKK010000187.1 GCA_905235165.1 uncultured Atopobiaceae bacterium
CTTGAAAGTTCTGGTCGGGTGGACTGGATTCGAACCAGCGACCCCTTGACCCCCAGTCAAGTGCGCTACCAAACTGCGCCACCACCCGCTAAGTTGCTCGCTTCCGCTCGCGAGAAAGTACTTTACCACAACGCGCCGCCATGGCAAGCCCCAATTTTGAGAAGTTCAAAGCAAGCCGGATTTTCACAACCTGACCGCAAATCTGCCCTCTGCTCCAATCGCATATTAGTCCATATAGTAACCAACGCATAAGGGAACACGACCTCAAACCGCTATAGTGCCCAGTGATACTACATGGTTATAGATTTCGCAAACTATCAGTTATTCTTGTAGTAATTGTTAGGCTAAGAATGCAGATAGATATTGCCCATTGCTTTGTTCTAATATGTCTAACTAGCGGATAACGATTACGGTAAGGAGCCAAATATGGCAGACATGCTGAAAGAGTTGCAAGTTCTGAACGATGTCGCACACGAGCTTACTGTGCTCGAGAAGGACGAACAGCGTCGCGTTATCGTGTGGCTCGCTGACTTCTTTGATGTCTATGCAGATGACATCTTTGATTACGACGGGCTTGATGATTTCGGCTTTAACAACAATGCCGCAATTGAGGCCGCAAACTATGACGTGGAAAACGTGGCCGCTGCAGACGAGCCTCTGACGTGGAAGTCCTTCTATGAGCGCGTCGCACCCAAGACGGCCATCCAGAAAATCGCCACGGCAGCCTACTGGCTTGAGACCGAAGAAAACAAGGAGAGCTGGAAGTCCTTCGAGACCAACAAGCTGCTCAAGCAGATCGACATCAAGGTCAGCTCGGTCTCCGGCACGCTGGCGCTCGACGCCAAGAGGGACGACCCCATGACCGAGACCCTCTCGAAGTCCGGTGACTCCATGCAGGCCCGCAAGACCTTCAAGCTGACGAGCACGGGTCGTAGCTGGGTGGAGGATCGCCTCTAATTACAAGCAGCTAACGAGTTACGTGTTGACCCCGAGCGCGGCGGTTCCCCTTCTGGGGACCCCGCGCTTCTCGTATGTGCCTGACCGTAAGAGAAATCACCAGGCCAAGGGCAAAGCCCGACATATCGATAAGAACATCGACGGGGCTTCCTCCGCGACCGGGAACATGCAGCTGGATTGACTCGTCAACAACGGGGACGATTACCCAGATGAGGCAGGTCTGGACCGCTGGCCACCAAGGCACGCGCAGGCGCGGCTCGAGGGCAAGCACGCTCAGCACCGCCAAGATGAGGTATTCGGTAAAGTGGGCGCACTTGCGAACGATATGATGCATGAGCTCGGCATCAAAAACGCCGAACAGGTGGAAGATGGGCTTCAGCACCGTGACGAACATCATGCTCTCGCCCGAAGAGACCGGACCGGGGAACATAGAGTGTATCCAGATGAAGAGGATCCAGATGCACAGGACGAAGCGCCAGGCGTTACGCATAGTGCGTTGCTCTCTCAGTTGCGTATAGGCCATGCGCCCGTCTCCTCTTCTTGTCTCATGTGGCACCGTGGATGAGCTTCCATGCTACTCGCCTGCCGGGCGAGGGCTTATCCAAAGCGTCTGAGAACATAGGAAAAATAGTTCCGGCAGAGGGCCTGAAAGCCCTTGCGACCTCAAAGTGATGCTATCTTTTATAAGGCAAGAGCAGCCAGGCCAAGGGAGGAACAGCACCATGATCAAGCTCATCGCCTCAGATATGGACGGCACGCTTCTCAACGATGAGGGCCTAGTGCCCGAAGAGACCTTTGACCTTGTCCATAGGCTGCGCGAGAAGGGCGTCATCTTTGCCGCGAGCTCGGGGCGTCGCTACAACACCTTGCGCTGGTTCTTTGGTCCCGTTGCCGACGAGATGGACTACGTTGGCTCGCTTGGCACGGAGGTGTACGCCGACGGCAAACTGCTTGACCGCGAGGTCTTTAGCTATGCGTCCGTGATCAAGCTCTGCGAGATTTGCTCCTCCTTCGACTGTCTCCACATCGCCGTCTATGACGAAGACCACACCTTTCTGCTCGATGACCTCTCCCAATACGTTCGAGAGGATGACAAGGACCTTCCCAACGCGATTCGCGTTGACGACCCGCCATCGGCCGAGACCTGCATCATCAAGGCTTCCGTGAGCTGCGAGCGTCCTAACGACATCATGGACATGGTCTACATTCTCGAGCGCGAGCTGGGCGACCTCTTCACCTTCATGCCCTCGAGCGAAAAATGGATCGACGTAACCCCCGTGACCGTCAACAAGGCAACTGGCCTGCAGCAGATCCTGCGCTACCGCGGCATTGACCCCGCCGACGTCATGTGTTTCGGCGACTCAATGAATGACTACCACATCCTGCGCTATGTGGGACATCCCATGATTATGGCCAACGCTCGCTATGCCGTGCGTCAGACGCCTGGGGCGACCATCATTGACAGCAATACCAATAACGGCGTCCAGAAGGCCCTACGCGAGGTGTTGGAATCGCTGTCGTAGA
>CAJOKK010000188.1 GCA_905235165.1 uncultured Atopobiaceae bacterium
TCGGCCTGCAGGTCGTCGTGGGCGAGGGCAAGCGCTTCTCCCCAGCTGTAGCAGCCCTGATGCTTGCTGTCGATGGTGATGATGTTCTTGAGGAAGGGCAGGTTGTGGTCAGACCAGGTGCCCGGCTCGGCATCCGCGAGCTCGGGGATGAGCTCGTCGATGATGTCCAGGTAGGAGGTGCCCTTGTACTCGTCGATCATCACGAGCGTGTGGGTATCGGACTGCTTGAGCAGGTACTGCAGCTCGTGGATCTTGTAGCCGGTGTTGACCGTCACCAGGATGGCGCCGATCTTCACGGCCGCCCAGAAGGTGAGGTACCACTGGGGCACGTTGCTCGCCCAGATGGCGACCTTGTCGCCCGGCTGCACGCCCATGGCGATAAGGGAGCGGGCGAACTCGTCAACATCATCCCTGAACTGCGGATACGTACGCAGGTAGTACTCGCCGTTGGCATCGGGCTCGGGGTTGTAGTAGCTGTCCGGCTCGGTGTAGCGGAAGGCGTACTGATCGGGATAGGTATCGCAGATGAGGTCGAGGACCTGCGGGAAGGTGTAGTCAACCAGGTGCTCCTTGGGCCAGGGGTAGGTGCCCGTGCCCTCGAGCGAGTGCTGCAGCGTGATGGGATCGCCCACGGAAATCGCGGCGAAGGTCTCCTCGCGCTCGACGCTCGGCAGCTCCGGCTCCTCGTCGACGTGCTGCAGGTAGTCGTTCATGTAGTTGATGAAGTGCGGGAAGACGATGCCTGCCTCGCCCACCGCCAGGTCGCGTGCCCAGCGCGTGACCCACTCGAAGGTGACGTAGCCGTCGTAGCCCGAGGCACGCAGGGCGTCGAACATCTGGTGCAGGGGCATGTCGCCCTCACCCATCATGCGGTACTCAAAGTGGCCGTTTACCTCGACAGAGTCCTTCACCTGGCAATAGCGCAGGTGACGGCCCAGGTTCTTGACGGTCGTCTCGGGCGCCTCGCCAAAGAGGCGGTAGGGGTGGTGCATATCCCACAGGGCGCCGACGCTTGCCATGTCCACACGGTCGAGCACGGCGGCCAGACGCGCGGTGTCGGCGTACTCGGAGGTCGTCTCAACGAGCACGCAGACGTTGTAGATAGAGGCGATCTCACCGATCTGCTTGAGCAGCGAGACGAGGTAGTCGTCGTCCACCATGCCCACGGGGTGGATGTCGCGGGCGAGAAGGACGCGCACGAAGGGCGTGCCCATGTCGCTCGCGAGCTCGATGTAGCGCGTGACCTCGTTGATGTTGTCTTCTCGGCGGCTGTCGTCGGCCAGCTCGCAGTTGGACGAGAAGCACGGGATCTCGAGGCCGATGCGCTCAAGCTGCTGGCGCGTGCGCTCGCGGCGGTTGGGGTGGAAGGGCGGCCGTGCTCGGTGCGAAGGCGCGACCCTGGAGACCGCGGATCTCGATGCCGTCAAAGCCGAGGTCCTTGGCCATGGGATAGATCTCAAGCCAAGAATATGACTGACAGCCGATGGTGGAGAAAGCAAGCTTCATAACAAGTACCCCCTGTCTGGGAACGTCTTAAGAGGATGGCCGCTTAGGGCCTGCACAAAGGGGTTATGGGCACCGACGCTTGCACGCGACGGCGCCTAGCGAAGCAGAAGCTCCGAAAGCGATGCTATGGTGAACGTAGTTTCCATGCCGAGTTTTATACCACGACTTGCACACAAATTGCCAACAAAGTCGAGTTGTACACTCACGCGAAACAGAGGCCCCGCTCGCCGATGCAGGCTGGCTTCGTGGGATTTCGCGAAGTCCAGGCCACATTGGCGAGCGGGGCAGCGTTGGTGAGCTGCGAGCTGCAGGCAGGGCCGCGCTGGCTAGACCAGGCCGTCGCGCTTGTCGTGCTCGGGATGCTCCATGTGGGCGGCTTCCTCGTCACGCTTGCGGATGGCCACGCGGCGGATCTTGCCGTTGACCGTCTTGGGCAGCTCGTCAACATAGTCAACGATGCGCGGGTACTTGTAGGGCGCGGTCTCGCGCTTCACGTAGTCCTGCAGCTCGCGAGTCAGCTCGTCGGTGCCCTCGAAACCCTCCTGCAGCACGATGGTTGCCTTGACGGCCTTGCCGCGCACCGGGTCGGGCACGCCCGTGACGGCGCATTCGCGCACGGCGTCGTGCTGCAGCAGCACGCTCTCGATCTCGGTCGGCCCGATACGGTAGCCGGAGCTCTTGATGACGTCGTCGTTGCGGCCGACGTACCAGAGGTAGTCGTCCTCGTCGCGCCAGGCGGTGTCGCCCGTGTGGTACCAGCCGTCGTGGATAGCCTCGGCGGTCTTCTCGGGGTTGCGGTAGTAGCCGATCATGATGCCCTCGGGGCGATGGTCGGGATCGTAGCGAATGCAGATCTCGCCCGTCTCGCCATCCTCGCACTCGGTGCCGTCGTCGCGCAGGACGCGGATGTCATAGAGAGGAACTATCTTGCCCATCGAACCCGGCTTGGGGTGCGAGCCGTTGAGGTTGGCCACCGTGAGCGGGGTCTCGGTCTGGCCGAAGCCCTCGTAGATGGTAAGGCCCGTGTTCTCCTTCCAGAAGTCGTACAGGTCGGGGTTGAGGGCCTCGCCAGCAGTGGTGCAGTACATGAGCGAGGTCAGGCGGTGCTTCTTGAAGTCGGTCTGCATCATCAGGCGATACATGGTGGGCGGGCAGCACAGCGTGGTGACGCCGTAGTGGTCGATGAGGCTCAGGATGTCATCGGCGTTGAAGCGGTCGAAGTCGTAGGTGAGCACGCACGACTCCATCGTCCACTGGCCGTAGAACTTGCCCCACACGGCCTTGCCCCAGCCGGTGTCGGCAATCGTGAAGTGCAGGCCGTTGTCGCCCACGACGTTGTGCCAGAGCTTGGCGGTGACGGTGTGCGCCAAGGCGTAGGTGTAGTCATGCAGCACCATCTTGGGGTTGCCCGAGGTGCCGGAGGAGAAGTACATGATCATCGGCTCGTGCACGCTGGTGGTGATGCGACCCCAGAAGTCGCTCGCTGCGCGCACGCCGGAGTTGAAGTCGACCCAGCCCTCGCGCTCGGTCGTGAGCTCGCACACATGCTCGGGGCCGGAGAGCGCATGGTGGAAGTCTGGGTCGAAGTCGGGCTGGCTCACGGCGAGGCCCGCACCACCGGAGGCTACGAGGATCTTGATCTTGAGGTCGGGGCAGTTGGGGGCAACGGTGTCGCACACGTCGGCGATGCTGCCGGCATCCGTGCAGACGACGGCCTTGATGCCCGCCGCCACGAGGCGATACTCAAGATCGTGCTCGCGCAGCATGAAGGTGGCCGGCACCAGCAGGGCACCGATCTTATGCAGGGCCAGGGCGCAGATCCAGAACTGGTAGTGACGGCGCAGGACAACGAGAACCGCATCGCCCTTGCGAACACCCTGGGCGACCAGGAAGTTCGCGCACTTGTCGGACCAGTACTTCATGTCGCCATAAGAGAAGCGGTGCTCCTCCCCTTCCGGGTTGCACCAGACCATCGCGGGACGGTCGGGCTCGGCGGTGGCGATGTCGTCTACCACGTCGTAGGCCCAGTTGAAGGACTCGGGATAGTGCAGGGAGAGGTGGGCGACCTGGCCGGTGTGGTCGCGGCTTTCAGAAAGGTAGTTCTCGCTGAGATAACGCATGGTCAATTTTTCCTTTGCAAAGAGTAACTCGATAGCCGCTAGGGCCATCCAGCATCATGGACACAGTTGTCTGGTATAGGTTTAACGGCACCGTCCGCAAGAAGGCGGGCGATGCCTAGATAATCT
>CAJOKK010000189.1 GCA_905235165.1 uncultured Atopobiaceae bacterium
CTCGCTCCCGCCGCGCCTGCGCTCCTCACTGCCACAGAATGTTCGCACAGGGCCCTCGCCGCCCCTCGGCCGGACCGAGCCCTATCTCCCGCCTGGGTCGGGGGCTTCCGCGGCCGCCGGCTCGATCGGGGCACGTTCTCCCAAGTGCTTCAAACAAGAAAAGGGCCCCCGAAGGGGCCCTTACTCTGACACGCTAACAGTGCTCAGCCAAATTAGGAACGAGCGAGGTTGCCCTTCTTCAGGCAACGGGTGCACACGTTCATCTTCTTGGCGCGGCCCTCCTGCACGATGGTGACGCGCTGGATGTTGGGCTTGAACTTACGGTTGACCGTGCGGTGGGAGTGGCTGATGGAACGGCCGGCAACAGCGTGCTTGCCGCAGATTTCACAAACCTTAGACATGACTCAGACCTCCATAGGGCGGGCGGGACTCGCCCGCAATTACTACAAGCCGTATGAATATAACACAGCGTTCCGTTCTTGCAAGTATGAGCCCTGTTTTCTTGTGTTGGGATTGTGGCGCGTTGCGTAGGGTGAGGAGGGCGGTTTCCTCGAGCTGGTGCATTTATGTCTGGCTATGGCTCAACAATGCCCATGGTAGGAGAAAGGAGACGTCCATGGGCGAGAAGATCCTAGAACACTGGGCCTCCACAATCAGGAGGTCTTTGCCAGAGATCGTTGACAAGGCCTGTTGTCTGCTCGAATTGCTTCTTCTCGCCGACCTCGTCTGCTTCGGCATTGTTTGCCAGGGTCTGCGCTCCTCTGTCCCGTATGTCGTGCGAGCCGAGTCGCTTGCCCTCCTTGAGCGTGAGATGTCGGATGAGGAAGTAAGCCTCGCGGAGAAGTCCTTCTCCCTGCCTAATTCCTCGGGATACAGGCGCTTCGAAGGTCACCCCGATCAGCTCGGACCCTTCTCAAGGCTCTCGCGAGCATTTGCCAAGGCGGCGCGTGCGCAGGGGAGTAGCGCCTTGTTGCCAGGTATCGCACGAGCGCACATGGAGTTAGACTCGCTCGGCTTAACGGCTCCCTTCATAAGGGATGCATATGTGTCAAGAACGTTGCGAGAGCTGATAAAACTCATAATGCTGCACGCCGTTTTCCGTTCTCGGCAAACCATCCACGCCCTGCTTTGTCATGTTCGTGGGGATGCTCCTGCATAAGGGGTAGTGTGCGGTATACTTCCTTTCGAATGTGTCGACAGCTCGAGCTGTGTCGCAATGTGCCATATGAGAGGAGAAGTCATGACTAACGCCGTCACGGGAACCCTAAAGGTGTCCAACGACTGCATCGCTGACCTCGCTGGGTACGCCGCGTCTGAATGCTATGGCGTTGTTGGTATGGCGATGTCTGATACGGAGAATGGCGTTACGCGCCTGCTTCCCATCAATCGTCTGCGCAATGGCATCGGCGTTTCCAACGAAAACGGCCTGACCACGGTCGACATCCACGTGGTGCTCGAACACGGTGTCAACATGGCGTCGGTCACTGACAATCTCGTCAGCTCCGTCAAGTTCATCCTGCGTCAGGTTGCAGAGCTTGAAAACGTCGAAGTTCTTGTCCATATCGAGGGCCTCCGCACCCGCTAGGGCGCGTCGGTCAGTCATTCTCACAGATTCAGGGGTCCTACACGATGATTGCCTCAACCCTCCGCACGTGCTTTCCTGCAGCTGCAGCTGTCGTAGCTGAAAAGGCCGAAGAGATCAACAAGCTCAACGTCTTCCCGGTTCCCGATGGCGATACGGGCACAAATATGTCGCTGACCTTGCAGACGGTCGTTGGCGAGGTCGAAGCCCTGCCGCAAGACGCTTCCGTCGAAGACATTGCCCACGCCATCACCCATGGCTCGCTCATGGGCGCGCGCGGCAACTCCGGCGTCATCACGAGCCAGATCCTTCGTGGCGTGGCAGAGGGCCTTGCCATGTCGAAGAGCGACCCGGCAACGGTTTCTGATGTGGCCGCCGCCCTGCGCAATGGCGTTAAGGTCGCCTTCAAGGCCGTGCGCAAGCCGGTTGAGGGCACCATCCTCACGGTTCTTCGCGACGTCTCGAACCGCGCTGACGCGCTCGAGAAGCAGAAGGTCACGATGACCGAGCTCCTCGACGGCCTGGTCGTTGAGGCCTACGAGTCGGTTGCCCGTACGCCCGACCTGCTCCCCGTTCTTAAGGAGAATGGCGTCGTCGACTCCGGTGCCTTTGGTCTTGCCATCTTCATCGAGAGCTTCGTCAACGCCTATGAGGGCCGCTCGGGTGAGCTCTCTGATTTCGATACCTCTGCCGGCGCCAAGAGCGCGGTTTCTTCCGTCGTTGCCATCGAGCTCAACGACGACTGGGAGGGTTCGCAGTATCGCTACTGCACCGAGTTCCTCTTCCACGCCGACAGCCCCAGCTTCGACGAGGAGGCCAACCTGCGCTACCTCGCCAGCATGGGTGACTGCGAGCTGCTCGTTGGCTCGAACCCCGACTACAAGATCCACGTGCCGAACCGTCCTGACCGCGTGCTGCGCCACATGCTGCACCGTGGCCAGATCTTCAACATCTTCGTCCACAACATGGAGCTCGAGGCTCACGAGCGCACCGAGTCCATCCGTGCCGACAAGGAGGCCGAGGCCGCCAAGGCAGACGAACCGCGCAAGCCCTTGGGCTTCGTCGCGGTCGCCGCGGGTCCTGGCCAGGCTAAGATCCTCACTTCCCTGGGCGTTGACGTCATCGTCTCGGGTGGCCAGACCATGAACCCCTCCACGGCAGACATCCTCGGTGCAATCGAGGAGTGCCACGCCGAGCAGGTTATCGTTCTCCCCAACAACGGCAACATCCGCATGGCTGCCGAGGCTGCCGCTCAGGCCTGCGATTCCTGCGAGGCCGCCGTCGTTACGACCAGGACGGTTCCGCAGGCCTTCGCCGCCATGTTCGCGGTCAACCGTGAGGGCAACCTCGAGGATAACGTCGAAGCCATGACCGCCGCCCTCGCCGACGTGCGTGGTGGCGAGGTCACCACGGCCGTGCGTGACTCCCA
>CAJOKK010000190.1 GCA_905235165.1 uncultured Atopobiaceae bacterium
CACGCCCAACGCGGGCGACGGCCTCCGCCGCTTAGGCGAGCGCCAAGAGTGGGATGCCCGCTATGCCGACTACCTGGCCCAGCTTGACGCAAGCAAGCCTGTCGTCTCCTGCGGCGACTACAACGTGGCCCACCAAGAGATCGACCTGGCCCACCCCAACACCAACCACCAGTCCGCAGGCTTCACCGACGAGGAGCGCGAGGGCTTCACCAAGCTCCTGGACCGCGGCTTTACCGACTCCTTCCGCCACGTGCACGGCAACGTGGAAGGCATCTACTCCTGGTGGGGCCAGCGCGTGAAGACCAGCAAGATCAACAACTCCGGCTGGCGCATCGACTACTTCCTGGTGAGCGACCGCATCAAGGACCGCATCCTTCGCTCCGAGATGCTCGATTCCGGCCCGCGCCAAGACCACGCGCCCATCCTGCTCGAGCTTGCCTAGCCACTCACCCAGCCAGCCTTGGCTAGCCACTCAGTCGCCCCACCTCGCGCTACAATTGATACTTTCATATATACATCTAACACGAGGGAGCGGCCATGGACCGCATCAAGGTCATCGAGGTCAAAGAGGACATCTTGGCCAACAACGACCGCGCCGCCCAGGCGCTGCGCGAGCGCTTGCACGACGAGAAGACCCTGCTCATCAACCTCATGAGCTCGCCCGGCTCGGGCAAGACCACCCTGCTTTCCGCCACGCTTGATGCCCTGGCAAACGAGCTGGCCATCGGCGTGATGGAGGCAGACGTGGATTCCGATGTCGACGCCTACACCGTGCAGGACCACGGTGCCCGCGCGGTACAGCTCCACACTGGCGGCATGTGCCATCTCGACGCAGCCATGTGCGAGCAGGGCCTGCGCGAGCTCGGCACCGACGGCCTCGACCTTGTCTTCATCGAAAACGTCGGCAACCTCATCTGCCCGGCCGAGTTCGACACGGGCGCCGCAAAGAGGGTCATGATCCTCTCCACCCCGGAAGGTCACGACAAGCCGCTCAAGTACCCGCTCATGTTCGAGGTCTCCGACCTAATTATCGTCTCGAAGATCGATGTCGCCGAGCACTTCGATTTCCGCCTGGACGAGCTAGAGAAGAACGTCCGTCTGCGCAACCCCAACGCCACCATCGTGCCCCTCTCCGCCAAGACCGGCGAGGGCATGGACGTTTGGCTTGATTGGCTGCGCCAAGAAGTGCGCAGTTGGCAGGCTTAGTCACCCCGCATCAAACGATATCGAACGCGACCTCACCCGAGACTCGCGCACCCCATCCGAGAGGAGCCGTCATGGCAAAGAACGACCGTCCCGACAACGCCACCGGACGCCCCGAGCGTCCCTTCGGCGGAGCCAGCATCGAGGAACGCGCCGCCGCCATGCGCGGCGACATGACCGACGACGAGCTCGCCGCTCGCAACGTCATCCCCGAGACGGCACCCAACGGCGAGCCTCGCCGCGTCATCGCAGAGGAATACTACCTAGAAAACGACGAGGCCACGCACTGGAAGCCAGCCTCCCCCGACGAGCCGCCCGCATGGGCCGCAGAGAACCCCGTCAAGGAGGGCGTGCAGCGGGAAGGCGTGAAGATCACCGATCGCATCCCCGTCAAGCTGGGTATCGAGAAGGCCACGACGGCCTCCCCTGATTACTGGGGCCTCGCATCCGTGATGACCGAGGAGGAAGCCCAGCTCACGCGCCACATGAAGGTGCGCGTACCCGAGACCTTCCAGCAGGTGGTTGACGGCTCGGGCATGAGCCCCGAGACCGTCCAGCGCCTGCTGGACGAACTCTGCGTCAAGGGCATCATCGAGTACAACTGGGAAAACCTCGATGGCAAGAATCCCGAGCACGAGCGCCGCTATATCCTTCCCATGTTCGTTCCCGGCTCGGCCGAGTTCACCGTCATGAACCAGCACCAGATGGAAGACCACCCCGAGCTTGGCACCTTCTTCGAGCGGATGACCTTCCTGCCGCTCACGCAGGCCACCAAGCTGGTCCCGCCCGGAGGCGCCGGCATCGGCATGCACGTCATCCCCGTCGAGCACGCCATCAGGCAAGAGACCCACTCCGCCTCCGTCGAGCACCTTTCGCACTGGCTCAAGAAGTACGACCGCTACTCCGCCGGCGCCTGCAGCTGCGCCCTCGCCGAGCGGGCCCGCGGCGAGAACGGCGGCCGCGACCCGCAGAACTGGTGCATCGGCATCGGCGACATGGCCGACTACTGCGTAGAGACGGGCAAGGGCCACTTCGTCACCTACGACGAGGTCATCGACATCCTGCTGCAGGCCGAGCGCAACGGCTATGTGCACCAGATCACCAACATCGACGGCGAGGACAAGATCTTCGCCATCTGCAACTGCGATGCCACCGTGTGCTACGCCCTGCGCACCAGCCAGCTCTTCAACACGCCCAACATGAGCGCCAGCGCCTATCGC
>CAJOKK010000191.1 GCA_905235165.1 uncultured Atopobiaceae bacterium
GGGGCCGCCCAAGTCCGTAAATACCTGCCCGCTTTCGCGGACTCCGACGGCCGGGGCCGCCCAAGTCCGCGAAAACCAGGTTTCCCCATCTCGCCTTGTGCGCGATGCCCGACCCACACCCACACTCACACGCAGTGTAGAAGTGCCCGCCCTTCGCATACACAGGGCGCTAACCAGCGCCGCTGGCCTAATGATGCTCTCCACTAGCAGATACGTGACGTCATCGCCCCGGAAGGTTCGGTAGCTTCTCACCTTGTATAGCTATCGGCACATTAGTTTCAAGTTTGGTTTACAAAAGGCGATTATCCGCGAGGGACGTCTTGCATGGGAGGAGAGCTACATGGCAGGGTCAATACAGGGGAGGGTTTCGACCATCTTGCGCTCGAAGAAACAGCGCAGAAGGTATCTGGGGTTCCTTGTTGTTGTCTCCACCATGGTTGCCATGGGCGTTTCCTTTTCCCTCATGTACACCGGTCTCACCAAGGTCCACGACGTCCAGGTGCTCGACTGCGCCTACAAAGGCGTTGCGGCCCATCATCACACGGCCGATTGCTATGACGCCACGGGCAAGCTTGTCTGTCCCCTCGAAGAATGCGAGCTTCATACCCATGATGCCTCCTGCTATGACGAGGAGGGCAAGCTCATTTGCGGAAAGCAAGAGGTAACGGAGGAGCACGTGCATGGCGCGGCTTGCTTCAAGCGCGTGCCGACTCCTGCGCAGAAGCTCCAGGCTGCCATTACTGAGGTTGACGAGAAGGGCAAGGAGCATGAGCAGCTGAGCCTTGCTGCCGAGGCTCCGGAGGGTGCCCTGACCGAAGGGTCAACCTTGCGTGTTGAGCGCCTGGGTGCGGGCGAGGAGACCGACGAGTTGGCAAAGGCAGCGGCTGAGAAAGTCGTTGCTGAGGCAGAAGCCACCATCCGCAAGAACGAGGATGAAGACCTCGTGCTGACGCAGGTCGAGTCTGCCAGCTATTCCTTCCTCAACCAGGATGCCCTTGAAACCGAGCCCATGCTCAAGGCCGACTTCCGCCTCAGCTCAAGCGCAGTGCGCAAGGCAGACGAGAAGAAGCTCAAGCTCGTGCTCGTTAACTCCAAGACGGGCAAGGGAGAGATCATCGATGGCCTGAGCAAGGTGAACGCTGATCCCAAAGACAAATCCAAGGGTAACGAAGACGCGATTAGCTTCAAGGCCGACAAGAACGGTTCACTTGTCCTGTTCGAGGTTACTCCCGCTCAGGATGACGCTGAGAAGGGTGCCGAAAAGGATGCCGAAAAGGATGCCGAAAAGGATGCCGAGAAGGACGCTGCCAGCGATTCTGCCTCGGAGTCCGAGGAGCCGCAAGTTGTGGAGCCCAGCTCAAATCAGAATGCCGACACTACGCAGCCGGCTCAGCAGGCTTCGGCAGAGACAAAGGCTGAAGATCTTACCCTCACCGCTGAGGGCGAGAACTATCAGGTCAGCGTGAGCTATGGCGCGGATGCCCAGATTCCTGACGGTGCAAGTCTTCAGGTGAAGGAGATCGCAAAGACGACGTCCCAATACGCCAGCTACCACAGCGAGGCGGAGCGGGTGCTCGGTATCGAGGAAGGCGATTCGATCTACGCGCGTCTCTTCGACATCTCGATCATGAGCGACGGCAATGAGGTCGAACCCGCCGAGGGTAGCCAGGTCGACGTGCGCATCCAGCTTGACGATGCCCAGTACGACAACCTCAACGTCGTCCACTTTGAGGATGACGCCGTAGAGGGCGAGTCAATCGATGCCACGACCGAGCAGCTCGTGGCCGGCACCGGCAAGCTCGCTGCGACCGAGGGTCACGCCGTTTCCTTCTCAACTTCGAGCTTCTCCCTCTACGAGCTTATTGCGGTCAATCCCTTTGAGGAAGGTGGAATTGGCGCGATAGGGAACGGGTCCTTTGTCATCGTTCGCAACACGGAAAATAACTTTGGTTACGCTCTACTTTCCACATTGCAGACTATCGCGAACCAAAAAGATAGTATCGTTGCGACTTCGTATGCCCAGTTAGGAGATGCGTACTTCGCAACCGGCGAGGACGTTTCGGTTTGGAAGTTTGTCCCCTATAACCCTACGACCCAAGCAGAGCTGAACGCCGACGCGAGGATGAGGGAGCTGCACAATACCAATGCGGGTAGGGGCGACTGGTACGACTGGTTCACGGTCCAATGCGTGCAGGGGCAAAATCAGGGTAAGTACCTCTCCTTCATTTGGAGAAATTGGGATAACGATGCCAGCATGGCGCTCTCGGACAATCCTTTCCCCCTCATGGTGATGCGTGGCGCGGGCGCAAGGGCAAATTCTGTTTCGATAGGTCAGGTTGACCCCGACAAGAACACATTTAAGAC
>CAJOKK010000192.1 GCA_905235165.1 uncultured Atopobiaceae bacterium
CAACAAGCACAAAGGAGACGATCATGGACAAGCTTGAGAAGATTGAGATCATCCGCGAGAAGTGCGGCGTCAGCTACGAAGAGGCGCGCGATGCCCTCGACGCAAACAACGGCGACGTGCTGGATGCCATCGTGGCCCTGGAGCGTGAAGGCAAGGTCAAGGCACCCCATTCGGCCAGCTACAGCACCTATTCCGACTCTTCTGGATCCGTTTCTCCGGAGATGGTCCTCGCCCAGAGCGAGTACCGCGAGAACTCCAAGAAGAACCCCTTCAGTGAGGTGTGGGAAAAGTTCGTCAAGGCGGTCAAGCAGCTCTTCAACTCCAGCCTCAAGATGACCTTCGAGGTCAACCGCAAGGGCGAGCACCTCTTTGACGTGCCCTTCATCGTGCTGATCATCGGCCTCTTCATCTGGGGCGCCACCATCTGGCTGCTTCTGCTGGGCCTCTTCTTCGGCTTCCGCTATCACATCAAGGGCGCCAGCCCGATCACCATCGATGTCAACAACATCATGGACAAGGCCGCCGATGTAGCTGAGGATCTGACCAACTCCGACGACGAGAACAAGAACTAACACCCCGGCCCCGTGCCGGCGCGCCAGTGCTCACAAAGTGACCGACCACAAGCGAAAGGCCTCGCGATGCCACCAAAGCTATTGATAGTCGAGGACGAATCAAAAATCGCACGCTTTCTGGAGCTCGAGCTGACGCACGAGGGCTATGAGGTGGACAAGGTCGAAGACGGAAGGGCTGCCGTGGAGGCGGCCCTTTCCGCCGATTACGACCTCATCTTGCTTGATGTCATGCTCCCCCAGCTCAACGGCATGGAGGTGCTGCGCCGCGTTCGTCGCGAGAAGGACGTGCCGGTCATCGTGCTCACGGCTCGCGATGCCGTCATGGACAAGGTTGCAGGCCTCGACGCCGGCGCGGATGACTACATCACCAAGCCCTTCGCGATCGAGGAGCTGCTGGCACGGGTTCGCGTCGCGCTCAAGCGCCGGGAGGCTGCGGCTTCGGCACCCGAGGCGCCCGAGAAGCCCGCGCCGTCTGGGCAGGTCCTCTCGGCTCGTGGGATCACGCTCGACGTCGAGGGTCGCGAGGTCAACTACGACGGTACACCCATCGAGCTCACCCAACGCGAGTTCGAGGTCCTCAAGACCCTTCTCGAGAACCTCAACATCGTCATGTCCCGTGAGCGCCTGGCCGAGCTCGCCTGCGGCTATGATTTTGTCGGCGAGACCAACATCATCGACGTCTATATCCGCCACCTGCGCGCGAAGATTGACGACCGCTTCAACTGCAAGCTCATAACGACGGTTCGAGGGGTGGGCTATGTCATTCGAGAGGACTAGCGAGGAGGTCGCGCCCGAGCGGCGCCACACGGCATCCATCGCACGGTCAATCAGCCTGCAGTTTGCCTGGCGGCGACTCTTGGGATGGGTAATGCTCGACGTCTTTCTCGTGGTCGTCGCAGCCATCATCTTCGACTGGTTCGCCACGCAGCAACTGCCGGCAAAAGCCCTGGAGGGCATTGCCGGGACGTCGGAGATGGTCAAGCTGGTGGCCCCGCCCAACTGCGACCTGGTGGGCAAGGCGCTCGACCTGAACACCTGGAAGTTCGTCATCTATGGCGCGGACGGGAAGACCTATCCCTTCGACGTCCTTCCCTACCTGCAGCTTCTGGGACCCATCGCGGCAGCGCTTCTGTTGGTGCAGGCCTTGAGCTTCTTGCGCTTCCTCTCTGACACCCGCCGCGTCCGCCGCAAGCTGCAACCCCTCAATGACCTGGCCATCGCTGCCGAGTCGGTGGGCATCGCCGCGGCCAAGACCGACCCCATGACCATGTCGAACGTCGCCGAGACCAACAAGATCGCGACCCTGGAGCACGCCATCGAGGCCGCGACCGTGGACTCCCCCACCGTCTCGACCGGCGACCAGGACCTGCGTCCCATCGAGGTAGCCCTCAACAACCTGCTTCGCCAGATGCATGAGGCCAAGCTGCAGCAGATGCGCTTCGTCTCGGACGCGAGCCACGAGCTGCGCACGCCCATCGCCGTCATCCAAGGCTACGTGAACATGCTCGACCGCTGGGGCAGCTCGGACGAGGAGGTGCTCACCGAGTCGATCGAGGCCCTGAAGGCCGAGTCGGAGCACATGCAGGAGCTTGTTGAGCAGCTGCTCTTCTTGGCCAGGGGCGATTCGGGGAGAAACACATTGCAGTACGCCCAGCTCAACCTGGCGGCCATCGTGCGTGAGGTTGAGGAGGAGTCGTCCATGATCGACGACAAGCACGTCTACCGCTGCGCCTTGACCGAGCAGGACGAGAGCGACGAGCGCTTCTCCTTCAC
>CAJOKK010000193.1 GCA_905235165.1 uncultured Atopobiaceae bacterium
ACACACGTACTTTCGCCCAGTTCGCCAAGATTCCGGTCTTCGACCCGTCGAGTGTGCGCGAGGCATACGAGATGACCCTCGAGGCCTTCGAGCTCTCCGAGCGCTTGGGCACACCGGTCTTCCTGCGTCCGACGACCCGTGTCGACCACGGCTACGAGGCCATCGAGGTGGCCGAGCGCAGCGAGTGGAAGCGCCACGAGGCCGAGGGCTTCATCAAGGACCCTTCGCGCTGGGTGATCTTCCCGCGCCTCTCGGTGGTCAATCACGCCAAGATCGAGCAGCGCAACGCCGAGCTTGCCGAGGCCTTCTCTGCCTCCGAGCGCAACTTCGTCCTCGCCGAGGGGTCGGAGCAGAAGCGCCGCGTGGGCATCGCCACCCACGGCATCAGCTATACCTACGTCTGCGACAACCTCGACGAGAAGGACCGTCCGCGCATCCTGCGGGTGGGCAATCCCTTCCCCTTCCCGGAGCGTCGTGCGGCTGAGTTTCTCCAGGGCCTTGACGAGGTCTTGTGCGTCGAGGAGCTCGACCCCGTGATCGAGCGTGCCCTCATCAGCGTCTGCGGCCGCTATGGCCTGAGCACCAAGATCCGCGGCAAGCTCACGGGCGACATCCAGCCTTCCGGCGAGAACACCGTCGAGTCGGTCGGCCGCGCCCTTGCCGCTTTCTTGGGTACCGCAGATAACAAGAACGTCGAGCCCGCGCCCGCAGCAGAGCCTCCGCAGCTCCCCGTGCGCCCGCCGGTCCTTTGTGCGGGCTGTCCGCATCGCGCGAGCTTCTACGCCGTGAAGCGAGCTATGGGCAAGCGCAAGACCATCTTCTGCGGCGACATCGGCTGCTACACGCTCGGCAACGCCCAGCCCCTCGACATGGTCGACACCTGTCTGTGCATGGGTGCGGGCATCACCATCGCGCAGGGCGTCTACCACGTGGAGAGCGACACCGCCTGCTTCGCCTTCATCGGCGACTCCACCTTCTTCGCCAGCGGCATCACCGGCGTCATCAACGCCTTCTATAACCAGGCAAACCTCACTGTCGTCATTCTCGACAACTCGACCACCGCGATGACGGGCCACCAGCCCCATCCGGGCACCGGCCGCACCATGATGGGCGAGGTCGTGAAGAAGGTCAACATCGAGCAGGTGCTGCGCGGCATCGGCCTGACGACGGTCGAGACGGTCAACCCGCTCGAGCACGACAAGGCTGTGGCCTGCGTGAAGCGCGTCGTGGACGAGCCGGGCGTGAAGGCCATCATCTTCAAGAGCCCCTGCGTGGTGCTCGAGCGTCCGCAGGCGAGAAGCACGGTCGATGCGGAAACCTGCATCGGCTGCCGACGCTGCATCAACGAGCTTGGTTGCCCGGCCCTCGCGGTTGACGGTGACGGCAAGGCCCTGATCGACGCATCCCAGTGTTCGGGCTGCACCCTCTGCGAGCAGCTCTGCCCCGTGGGTGCCATCTCGGGAGGTGAGCTGCTGTGAGCGACAACATCGTGCTCTGCGGCGTGGGTGGACAGGGTACCATCCTCGCCTCCAAGCTCTTGGCCGCATCTGCCATGGACCGCGGCCTCAGCGTGAAGACGGCCGAGACCATCGGCATGTCCCAGCGTGGCGGCAGCGTCTTCTCGCATGTGCGCATCGGCGACGGGGCCACATCGCCCCTCATCGGCCGCGGCCGCGCCGACCTCATCATCGCCTTCGAGCCGGCTGAGGCCGCTCGACAGCTGGCCTTCCTCCGCCCGGGAGGGACCGTCATCGTGAGCAATCGCGCCATCGTTCCCGCCAGCGCCCTCGTTGGCGGGCCGACCTATGAGCTCGAGGCCATCATGGCTTACCTGCGCGAGCAGGTGGAGCATCTGGTGGTGGTCGATGCCGAGGCGGCGGAGCGCGAGCTTGGCTCGGCCAAGTGCCTGAACGTCGTTCTTCTCGGTGCCGCCGTGCGCTCGGGGGCGCTGCAGCTCACGAGCGAGGACGTGGCTCACGCCATCAAAAAGCTCGTTCCCGAACGGTTCCAAGAGCTCAACGCCCGCGCCTTGGCCTGGGCGTAGGGCCTACGAGGCGTCGCCCGGCAACACGCCCGGCCGACGCCCTTGTCACACACGATATCGTGCCGCTCGCTCGTGCGCGCGGCAACGACGTAAGCGAAAGGAAGCCAGATGCAGATCAGCGATGTGCAGCTCGACCAGGTGAACACCCAGATCAAGCGACTCCTCGAGTCCGACAACTTCTACGGTCGCCGCCTCAAGGAGGCCGGTGTGACCGGCGTCTCCTCTATCGAGGACTTCCAGGCCCTGCCCTTCTCCGAGAAGCAGGACCTGCG
>CAJOKK010000194.1 GCA_905235165.1 uncultured Atopobiaceae bacterium
GGCATGGAAAGCGCGACCGCGAAGCTCTGCTGGCGCACATCGCCTCGATCTCCTCACCCGGCAGCAGTTAGCGCACCACCTAGCCATGTCCGCCCGCGCGTACCGAGCGCACGAACCTCGTAAACAACGAAGCAAGCCACTTGAAGGAGAGTTACATGTCAACCTACCAAGCAATCGAGTCTGCCTTGATTCATGGCGGCATCTACGGCGACAAGACCACCGGAGCCGTCAACACCCCCATCTACCAGACGTCCACCTACGAGCAAACGGGCATCGGCGAAGAGCCCACCTGGGAGTACTCCCGCACAGGCAACCCCACGAGAGCTGCCCTAGAGGCCCTGATCGCCGAGCTCGAGGGCGGCAAGGCTGGCTTTGCCTTCGGCTCGGGCATGGCGGCCATCACCGCCGTCTTGAGCCTCTTCTCGTCGGGCGATGAGGTGATCATCTCCTCAAACGTCTACGGCGGTACCTTCCGTGTGCTCGACAAGGTCTTCAGTAACTTCCAGATTGCCTACAAGATCGTCGACACCGGCGACCTCGACCTTCTCGAGCGAAGCATCACACCCCAGGTCAAGGCCATTTTGGTGGAAAGTCCTGCCAACCCACTACTCACCATTACCGACCTCGCCGCCGTTGCCCAGCTTGCAAAGGAGCACGGTATCCTGTCCATCGTTGACAACACCTTCATGACCCCTTACCTGCAGCGACCTATCGAGCTGGGTGCCGACATCGTCATCCACAGCGCAACGAAGTACCTCGGTGGCCACAGCGACCTCGTAGCCGGCCTTGTCGTCGTCAACGACGAGACCCTTGCGGAGCGCATCGCCTTTATCCAGAACTCAACGGGCGGCGTCTTGGGCCCCTTCGACTCCTTCCTGCTTATTCGAGGCATCAAGACCCTGGGCGTGCGCCTCGACCGCCACGTGGAGAATGCCGAGAAGGCCGCGAACTTCCTCGCCCAGCACAAGGCCGTGAAGAAGATCTACTATCCCGGCCTCCCCGACGCGCAGGGCTACGAGATCAACCGGCGCCAAGCCAAGAACGGCGGCGCGATGATCTCCTTCGAGCTCTTTGACAACTACGACATTCAGACCTTCTTCAAGTCGCTCAAGCTCATCGCGCTCGCGGAAAGCCTTGGCGGTGTTGAGAGCCTCGTCTGCCACCCCGCCACCATGACCCACGCCGCTATTCCCAAAGACGTACGTGACGCAGTGGGCATAACCGACGGCCTCATCCGTCTTTCCATCGGCATCGAGAACATCGATGACCTGCTCGCAGACCTTGACCAAGCAATCGCCGAAAGCGAGGCATAGAGACCATGGCACGCTACGAATCCATGCAGGAACTCATTGGCAACACCCCTATCGTCAGGCTGTCGAACCTCGGACTTCCTGACGAGGTAAATCTCTTTGCCAAGCTCGAGCTCTACAATCCCGCCGGCAGCGTTAAGGACCGCATCGGCAAGTACATGATTGAGGATGCCGAGAAGAACGGCCTGCTCAAACCTGGCAGCACCATCGTGGAGGGCACGGCGGGAAACACCGGTCTCGGCATCGCCTTTGCCGCGCTCAACCGCGGCTATCACGTGATTTTCGTCGTTCCCACGAAGTTCTCCGAGGAGAAGCAGACTCTCATGCGCGCCCTCGGCGCCGAGATCGTCAACACCCCGCGCGAGGAGGGCATGCTCGGAGCCGCACGCAAGGCAGAGGAGCTCAGGGAGTCCATTCCCGACGCGATTGCCCTTCGCCAGTTCGAGAACCCCGCCAACCCGCGCGCCCACTTTGAGACGACTGGCCCGGAGATCTGGCGCGACCTTGACGGCAAGATTGATTACTTCCTTGCAGGTGCCGGAAGCGGTGGCACCTACTCAGGCATCGCACGCTACCTCAAGGAACGCGACCCCAACATCCAGACGATCCTGGCCGATCCCGTTGGCTCAACCATGGGTGGCGGTGAGCATGGCGACTACGACATCGAGGGCATAGGCAACGACTTCGTGGCCGACACCATGGATATGTCCCTCGTTGACCAGGTCATCAAGATCAACGATGACGATGCTTTCTCGGGCGCTCGCGAGCTGGCCGCCAAGGAGGGCATCATCGCAGGTTCCTCTTCTGGCGCGGCGCTTGCCGCGGCAAAGAAGCTGATTGCCACGGGAGCACGCGGCAACATCGTCATCGTCTTGCCTGACCGCGGAGACCGATACTTCAGCAAGCACCTCTTCGCCTAAGGAGGGGGCCGCGAGGTGAGTCAGTTACCGTAGACCTTTTTGACTCATTCCCGAGGGGCGGCGGG
>CAJOKK010000195.1 GCA_905235165.1 uncultured Atopobiaceae bacterium
ATCACAACTTTGCGGCACCGCTGCCGGTAAGTTGGAGAAAAGGGGCCCCGCAATCACAACTTTGCGGCACCGCTGCCGGTAAGTTGGAGAAAAGGGGCCTTGTAATTACAACTTTGCGGCATGGCAACAAAACCCGACAAGAACGACCCTCCAGATGTCAGGAAATGTTGCTCCAGCAACAAAACCTGCCATTTTGGTAGAGGGGTTTGGGCGCAGTCGGCCCCTTCCGCCCTTCCGTCGGTTGGGTTAGGTTCCGCACAGCAAAGGGGAGGACGAAGACAAGGTCTCCTCCCTCCCCTTTTCAGGTGCGATAAGCAGCTTTCGGCCACTAGGCGAAGTAGGCCACGCCTCCCTCAAAGAGGGGCTGGTAGGCATTGCCCGGGACGTTCTTGAAGGTGCCGGCGCTGTAGCGCTCCGTGTGGCCCATCTTGCCCAGGACGCGACCGTCGGGGCTCGTGATGCCCTCGATGGCAAGCACCGAGCCGTTGGGGTTCACGTTCAGGTCGAGCGAGGGCACGCCCTTCTCGTCAACGTACTGCGTGGCGATCTGGCCTGAGGCGGCAAGCTGGGCAACCAGCTCGTCGGAAGCCACGAAGCGGCCCTCGCCATGGCTGATCGCGATGGTGTGGATGTCGTCGACCGAGCACTTGGAGAGCCAGGGCGACAGGTCACTCGCCACGCGCGTGCGCACGAGACGGCTCTGGTGACGACCGATGGTGTTGAAGGTGAGTGTGGGGCAGGTCTCGTCCATGTCGCGGATGTCGCCGTAGGGAACAAGACCCAGCTTCACGAGGGCCTGGAAACCGTTGCAGATGCCCAGCATCAGGCCGTCGCGCGCCTGGAGCAGGTCGCGCACGGCCTCGGTCACCGCCGGGGCGCGGAAGAAGGCCGTGATGAACTTGGCCGAGCCGTCGGGCTCGTCGCCACCGGAGAAGCCACCGGGAATCATGACAATCTGGCTCTTACGAATCTCGTCCACGAGCTGCGCAGTGCTCTCGGCCACCGCCTCGGGCGAGAGGTTGTTGATGACCAACACATGCGCGTCGGCACCGGCACGCTCGAAGGCGAGAGCCGTGTCGTACTCGCAGTTGTTGCCCGGGAAGACCGGAATGATGACGCGCGGGCGCGCGATGCCCACCTTGGGAGCGGCACGCTTGACGCCCTGCTCGGCGATGCGGAAGCTCGGCGCCTCCACGGCCTCGCCCGCGCCACGGTAAGGGAAGACCGGCTCGAGCTTGGCCTCCCATGCCTCCTGCAGGGGCGCGAGGTCGATCGTCTCGCCACAGGCGACGAACTGGTAGGCGTCGGTCGTCACGCCAAGCGGCGCCACGGTGACAAGGGCGGAGCTGTCGTCAATCACAACGTCATCGGCAAGCTCGACCACGAAGCTGCCGTAGGCCAGGCCCAGCAGCGCCTCGGCGGTGTAGTCCTGCTCGAGCTCGATGCCCAGCTGGTTGCCCACGCACATCTTGAAGAGGGCCTCGGCCACGCCACCGTAGCCCGGCGTCGCGACGGCAAGCGCCGCACCGTCGCCGATGAGCTTCTCCACCATATCGAGCGTGGCGAGCAGAGAGGCGCTATCGGGCGTGACGTCATCGCCCACATAGCGCGGCACGAGAGCAATCACGCGATGGCCCGCAGCCTTGAACTCGGGCGAGGTCACGCGGTCAACCTTGCCCACCGCCGTGGCGAAGGAGACGAGCGTGGGAGGAACGTCAAGGTTCTCAAAGCTGCCCGACATGGAGTCCTTGCCGCCGATGGCAGCAATGCCCAGGTCGGCCTGGGCCATAAGGGCACCAAGCACGGCAGCGACCGGCTTGCCCCAACGCTCGGGCACGTCGCGCAGACGCTCGAAGTACTCCTGGAAGGTAAGGTAGGCGTCCTCGTGCTTGAAGCCCGCGGCAACGAGGCGCGCCACGCTTTCCACCACGGAGCAATAGGCGCCGTGATACTGGTCGGCACTCATGAGGTAGGGGTTGAAGCCCCAGGCCATGCCCGAGCAGCTCGTGGTCTCGCCCAGCACGGGAAGCTTGGCAGCCATGGCCATGGAGGGCGTGAGCTGCGTGCGGCCGCCGAAGGGCATGAGCACCGTGGCTGCGCCGATGGTGGAGTCAAAGCGCTCGGAGAGGCCCTTGTTGGAGGCCACGTTGATGTCGGTGACAAGCGCCTCGAGCTTCTGCGCGAAGGTCTCGCCCGGCAGGCTGACACCGGTGTAGGTGCCTTGCTTCTCAACATGCACGTGCTGATGCTTGGGAGCGCCGTTGGAGTTCAGGAAGTCGCGGCTCAC
>CAJOKK010000196.1 GCA_905235165.1 uncultured Atopobiaceae bacterium
CCCTGTGCCATAAAGCGAACGCCGTCGAGCTTCTCGGCCTCCTCGAAGAAGACCTTCCAGAACTCAGTGCCGATGCGGCGGCGCTTCTCCTCGGGGTCGGTCACGCCCGCGAGCAGCTGGGCATAGCGATCCTCGGCATGCACGTGCACCAGAGGCACATCAAACTGGTCACGGAAGACCTGCTCCACCAGCTCGGGCTCACCCTTGCGCAGCATGCCGTGGTTGACAAAAACGCAAGTAAGCTGGTCGCCAATCGCACGATGCACGAGGGCGGCCACCACGCTGGAGTCCACGCCGCCGGAAAGACCCAAGATCACGCGGTCCTCCCCCACCTGCTCGCGAATCTGAGCGACCTTCTCCTCGATGATGCCCTCCATCGTCCAGGTAGGCTCGAAACCGCAGATCTCGAAGAGGAAGTTCTCCAACATGCGCTTGCCGTAGACGCTGTGGCGCACCTCGGGATGGAACTGCGTGGCAAAGAGCTTGCGGTCGGCGCACTCCATCGCCGCCACCGGGCAGGTCTCGGTACGAGCCGTCACGACGAAGCCCTCGGGCACGCGGCTCACCGAGTCGCGGTGGCTCATCCACACGGTCTGCTCGCCCGGCGTGGAGGCAAGCAGCTCGCTCTCTCCTTCGCGCACGAGATTCGCCGGGCCGTACTCGCCCTTCTCGGCGTGCGCCACCTCGCCGCCTAGCGCGACCGCCATCGACTGATGTCCATAGCAAAAGCCCAGCACCGGCAGGCCAAGGTCGAAAATCTTGCTATCAATCTTGGGCGCATCCTCAGCGTAGACGCTGGCCGGTCCGCCAGACAGGATGATTGCCGCAGGACGCAGCTCCGCCAGTTCCTCGGCACTGATGTCGCCGGGCACGATTTCTGAATAGACGTGCAGGTCACGCACGCGACGAGCAATCAGCTGCCCATACTGCGCACCGAAATCGAGAACCGCAACGTAGCTATCTGGCCGAACTGCCTGCATGGGGTACCTCCACAACCGTTTTTCCTTGATTGCCCATGATACGACAACGCCCGTCCCGTGACCATGCGAGCAAAAGATGCGCATGTCGTGGCGCTCATATGAATAACAAAACGTGAAGTAACTACGTTTTGCCTGTTGGAGGATAATAAGGAGCGTTTGAGCCTGACGCCGATGGCCCCAAAGGGGATTTCAGAGGCGCAAGGCCACGAGTCGATACGACAAAGGGGGGCTTTTGGCCGCGGGTAAACACCGAAACATCACTCGAGACGAGCAGAGCGAGTACTCGCGCAACGTTGCGGGCAGGGGCTTCATCCCCGCTAACGATAACCTTGCATCCAGGAGGGCTTCTTCCACCGGCAACGTCAGCCGCGATCAGATAAGCAGCCACTACTCAGACGAGCTTCGAAAGAGGTCGCGCGGAACCGCCCTCAAGTGCTTCGCCGCCTTTCTCGCTGCTGCCTTAATCATCTTTGGCATCATGGCCTGGAACTATGTCCAGAGCGTCGACTCCCGCCTCTCGGCTGGCGTCGACAAGAACCTCCTCTCTGCCCTTTCTGAGCGCAAGACTCCTAGCGAGCCCTTCTACATGCTGCTTCTTGGCGTCGATAAGGGCGAGGAGCGCGTCGAGGAGGATGGCGACGAGTACTGGAACTACCGCGCCGACACCATCATCTTGGCGCGCGTCGACCCGCGCGACCTCAAGGTCACGCTCGTTTCCATTCCGCGCGATACCTACGTCAGCATGGATGAAAACGGCAATGACAAGATCAACGCTGCCTATTCCATCGGTGGCCCCAGCTACATGGTCAAGGTCGTCCAGGAATTCGCGGGCGTTCCCATCTCGCACTATGCCGAAATTGACTTCGATGCCTTCTCGGCCATCGTCGACCAGATCGGCGGCATCGACGTAACTCTCCCCGTCCCCATCAGCGACCCCGAATACACCGGTCTTGAGCTGTCCGCCGGCGAGCACCATCTCAATGGTCACGACGCGCTCATGCTCTGCCGTTCGCGCCACGCCTACGACGAGTACGGCGGAGGCGACTTCTACCGCGCCGCCAACCAGCGCATGGTCATCTCCGTCATCGCGCGCAAGGTCCTTGCCTCCGATGCCTTCACCATGACCAAGACCGTCTCCACCCTTGCTGACTACGTCACGACCGACCTGAGCGTCAGCGAGATCGTCGACCTTGGCAGCCAGATGAAGAGCATGGACATCGACAAGGACTTCTACTCTGGCCAGGAGCCGACTATCTCCACTTACTACGACGACATCTGGTACGAGGTTTGCGATACCGAGGC
>CAJOKK010000197.1 GCA_905235165.1 uncultured Atopobiaceae bacterium
CCTCTCCACTCACGGGATGCGTCAAGTGCAGTTCATGGGCGCAGAGCTGCAGGCCGTGAGAAGAACTCGCCCCACCGTAGAGCGTATCTCCCACAAGCGGATGGCCCAGGTACGCCAGGTGCACACGAATCTGGTGGCGCCTCCCGGTCTCGAGCTCGGCTTCGATCAACGAGCGCGCGCCGTTCTTCTCAACCATGCGCACGCGGGTACGCGCGGGCTTGCCCGTACGACCCACGCGCATGCGTCGTGCGTCGTGGCGGTCACGCGCGATTGGCGCGTCGACGGTAATCCACTTCCCCAACGGTACGGAAAGCGCCCCCTCAATGACGGCGTAGTAACGCTTGGTCAAGCCATCACCGGCAATCAGGGCATCGAAGGCCGGCTGGGTCTCCTCTGCTAGGGAGAAGAGCACGATGCCCGACGTGTCCACGTCCAAACGATGGAGGGCCTGAGCGACCGCGCCACTCCCCTGCCGAAGGAGATGGCCCTGCGCCTGGGCCGTGAGCGTTTGCGCGTCGCTGCCATCGCCGTGCACGAGAATGCCCGAGGGCTTGTCCACGGCAAGGAGAAAGGAATCCTGATAGAGCACCGTGAGCGGCGCGTCGTCCACCGGGCCCGGCTGACGCGTGACGACCAGGGAAAGGCGAGCCTCGTCTCCCGGTTCAAGGAAATCTGTTCGCCTCAGCACACGGCCATCAGAGGCAGTCAGCTGACCTTGTGAGAAGATTCGCTCCGTCATGGGTTTCGAGCAGGTCAAGCTACGGACAAGTACGTCCGCCCGCACACGTTCTCGAATGCACAGCAGAGCACAGCCCGGCTCATCGAGTCCGGGCTGTTGAGAACTCACGAGCGTGAAGGGACGCCCGTCCATGCAATTCCCTATCTCCTAGGCCAGCTGCGCCGCGACGTAGCTGGCGAGCTCGTCCAGGGAGACCTGCGTCTGCTCGTGGGAAGCCATGTCGCGCACCGTGGCCACACCGGCGGCCACCTCGTCGTCGCCCAGCACCACGCAAAGGCGAGCGTTCACCTTGTCGGCCTGCTTGAACTGGCTCTTGAGCGAGCGGGCCTGGTAGTCTTCCTCGGTACGGACGCCGGCCGCACGCAGGGCCTGCGCCACGGAGAAGACCTTCAGGCGCTGGTCAGGAGTGCAGGCGACGTAGACGCAAGGCTCAGCGGGAGTCTCGAGCGACTTACCCTGGCGCTGCAGGGCCAGCTCGATGCGCTCAAAGCCCACGGCGAATCCGATGCCCGGCGTAGGACGTCCGCCCTCGAGCTCCATCAGGCCATCGTAGCGACCGCCGCCGCCGATGGCGCCAACGCCCGCCTCGTCCAGCTCGACCTCGAAGACCGTACGCGTGTAGTAATCGAGGCCGCGCACGAGGGTCGGGTCCTCGACGTAGGCGATACCCGCCTCATCGAGGTAGGCCTTGACCTGCGCATAGTGAGCAGCGCACTCCTCGCAGAGGTTGTCCTTGGCAAGCGGGGCCGCAGTCATGACCTCGCGGCAGTGGTCATTCTTGCAATCGAAGGAGCGCAGCGGGTTGAGCTCGGCGCGCTCGAGGCAGTCCTCGCACATCTCGTCGGCGTGATCGAGGATGAACTGCTTCACGCTCGCGCGGTAGGCCGGACGGCAAGCAGCGTCACCCATGGAGTTGATGCGCAGGGTGAGCGAGCCGGGAGTAAAGCCCAGACGCTCGAAGTAGGTCATGAGCATGATGATGACCTCGGCATCGACCGCCGGGTCGGAGGCACCCATGACCTCGGCGCCCACCTGGTGGAACTGGCGCAGGCGACCCTTCTGCGGGCGCTCGCCACGAAACATGGGGGCACCATACCAGAGCTTGACGGGAGCGCCACCCTGCGGAATGAAGTTATGCTCGACGGCAGCACGCACCACGCCGGCCGTCCCCTCGGGACGCATGGCCATGCGCTGGCGAGGCTTGAGGTGTGCCTCAGAGCCACGCTCCATCACGTCGGGAAGTAGGGCACCCGAGAAGACGCGGAACATCTCCTTGCGCACCACGTCCGTGGACTCGCCGATGCCATGCACGAAGGTGTCGAGCTGCTCGATGGCGGGCGTCTCGATCATGTCGAAACCATAGGTGCCGAACAGCTCGCGCGCCTCGTCCAGCATATGCTGCCAGCTGCGCATGTAGCCGCCGTACAGGTCTTCGGTTCCCTGGATCCTCTGTGCCATGTTCTTCTCCTCCGTGCAATCGGTTTTGCAGGCCACAGTATACCAGCACAGACTCCCTACCAGCCTCACCCCGAA
>CAJOKK010000198.1 GCA_905235165.1 uncultured Atopobiaceae bacterium
GGCCTTTGTGAGTGCCGTTTGGCCCCATGGGCGGAATGGCACCCAAAACCCGTCTCCCATTCCGTTGCGTACGCTGCAAAAGCCCAGATAAGGTTTGCTTGCAGCGCAACATTCCATCGGACGGGAGACGGGTTTTTGGGTGCTCGTCTGGCTAGATGCGCGCGACGCCGGTCTTGCGGGCAGCCTCGGCGGCTGCGGTGGCGACAGCGTCTTTCACGCGCGGGTCAAAGGCCTTCGGCAGGATGTAGTCCGGGCGCAGCTCGTCGTCGGAAACGAGCGAAGCGAGGGCGTAGGCCGAGGCGACCTTCATCTCGTCGTTGATGTCGGAGGCGCGCACATCGAGCGCGCCACGGAAGATGCCCGGGAAGCACAAGACGTTGTTCACCTGGTTGGGGAAGTCCGAGCGACCCGTCGAGACTACCGCCGCGCCTGCGGCAAGCGCCTCATCGGGGAAGATCTCGGGCGTGGGATTGGCGCAGGCGAAGATCACCGGATTGGGTGCCATGCTACGAACCATGTCGGCCGTGAGCATGCCCGGGGCCGACACACCGATGAAGACATCAGCACCACGCACGGCCTCGGAAAGCGGGCCAGACACGTGGTCGGGATTGGTGATGTGGGCCATCTCCTGCTTGATGGGGTTGAGGTCTCCACGCCCCTCATAAATGGCACCATGTCGGTCGCACATAATGACGTCGCGCAGTCCCATGGCCATGAGCAGGCGAATGATGGCTATACCCGCCGCGCCGGCTCCCGAGGTAACGATGCGCACGTCAGACAGCTTCTTGTCAACGATCTTGAGGGCGTTAATGAGGCCCGCGAGGGTGATGACGGCGGTACCGTGCTGGTCGTCGTGGAAGATGGGGATGTCGCACACCTCCTTGAGGCGACGCTCGATCTCGAAGCAGCGCGGCGCCGAGATGTCCTCGAGATTCACGCCGCCGAAGCTGCCCGCGAGCAGGGAGACCGTCTGCACGATCTCGTCCACGTCCTTGGAGCGTACGCACAGAGGAATCGCGTCAACACCGCCGAAGGCCTTAAAGAGGGCGCACTTACCCTCCATGACGGGCATGCCCGCCTCGGGACCAATGTCGCCCAGGCCCAGGACCGCCGTACCATCGGTAACCACGGCCACGGTGTTCCAACGGCGCGTGAGCTCGTAGCTCAGGTCAGGGTCGCGCTGGATCTGCAGGCAGGGCTCGGCAACGCCCGGGGTATACGCAAGGCTCAGCGCCTCGGACGTACTCACGTCGGTGCGAAGCGCGATCTCGATCTTGCCCTTTAGCTCGCGATGCAAACGAAGCGACTCGGCGGCGGTATCCATGGAAACCTCCTTGAACGAATTCAGGCAGAACAAGGCTAACGAAAGTAGGTTACCCGACGAGTGGCATGCGGAAAGGCCGAAACGGCCAGCGGGAAGGAAAGACGTTACACGGAAGGTTGCCGCCGGCAGTCGTCGCCTCTCGTTGTCGGCAAAGCGAGCAGGGGGTAAGAAGAAGGTGCAGACGAAACACCGTCCACCAGCGAAGCGCTTCCATAGAGCGACTTATCTTCTATATGAGCAGGTTAATGCCACTAATATGCAAATATTGTTATGTCATAAGGGTGAATTCTGCGCATTTCCCGCGCAGACAACCGACGCAACGCGAATCGCTTGAGAGAAAGGATGCGGCATGTCATTTCCGAAGGGCTTTCTGTGGGGCGGCGCCACGGCCGCAAACCAGTACGAGGGTGCTTGGAACGTCGACGGCAAGGGCGCTTCGATCGATGACCACCTGCGTGGCGGCGACGGCATCCATGGCATCCCGCGCCAGATAGACATCGAGTGGGATCCCGACGCGCTGTATCCCAGCTGGGAGGCGACGGACTTCTACCATCACTACGAGGAGGACATCGCCCTCTTTGCCGAAATGGGCTGGAACGTATTCCGCATGTCCATTAACTGGTCGCGCATCTTCGCCGAAGGCGACGGCGAGCCGCTTGAGGCCGGCCTTGCCTTCTACGACAAGGTCTTCGACTGCTGCGTTGAGCACGGCATTCAGCCGCTGGTAACCCTCTCGCACTACGAGATCCCCTACAGTCTGATCGAGCGCTACAACGGCTGGGCCTCGCGCGAGCTCATCGACATCTTCTTCAACTACGCCAAGACCGTCATCGACCGCTACCATGACCGCGTGAAGTACTGGCTGACCTTCAACGAGAACAACCTGGGCTGGTCCGACATGGGCACCATGCTCTCCACCAGCATGCTCAAGGGCTTCTCG
>CAJOKK010000199.1 GCA_905235165.1 uncultured Atopobiaceae bacterium
GCCTGATAGAATGAATCTTCAACATTTTCGCGTCGTCACGGAGGATTCGCATGGCCACAGACCCCATCTTCGAGCAGGAGCAGCAGCACCTCACGGAGACCTACGCCATCCTGATCCAGATGCGCGACACGCTCAACGAGGAGCTTGAGACCAAGCACAAGGGCATCGCGCAGGACCTCATCGACATGAGCGAGGAGATCACGCTGGACTTCGGCGGTGCCGACGAGACGATGGAGACCCTGGCCGCCATCGAGACGCTCAACAGCGTCATCGACACCTACAACCAGTACCACGACTACACAGTCGACAAGGTCCGCCGCATCCTGCTTCTGCTCATGCAGCCTTACTTTGCCAAGGTCAGCCTGCAGATGCGCCCGGGCCGCCCTGCGCGCGACGTCTATATCGGCGCAGCCGGCGTTACCGACGACCACAAGCGGCCGCTCATCGTGGACTGGCGAAGCCCCGTTGCCGAGACCTACTACAACCAGGAGATGGGCGAGACCTCCTACGATGTGGACGGCAAGACCCGCACGGTCAACCTGGAGCTGCGCCGACAGTTCGACATCACGCGCGACAAGCTCAACATGTACTTCGACACCACCGTCGCCATCCAGGACTCGCTGCTGCTCGGCGCGCTCAAGCGCCACCACAGCGAGAAGCTGCAGGCCATCACGGCCACCATCCAGCGCGAGCAGAACGCGGTCGTGCGTCACGAGGACGTGCCAGCACTGCTCGTGAACGGCATCGCAGGCAGCGGCAAGACCTCGGTCATGCTGCAGCGCATCGCCTTTCTGCTCTACCGCCAGCGCGAGACGCTCAGCCCCAGCCAGGTCTTCCTCTTCACGCCGAACTCGGTCTTCGAGAGCTACATCGACACCGTGCTGCCCTCGCTGGGCGAGGCCAACCCGCAGACCTTCACCTGGAAGAGCTTCCTTGAGGCCCAAGGCCTCTCCGAGCGCTCGGACGGTGCCTTCACCAGCCCCGAAGAGCTCAAGCGGCTTGAGGAGCTGTTGACCGACCTGACGCTCGAAGAGGATGACCTGCGCGGCATCAGCTTTGAGGGAGTGTCGCTGCTCAAGGCCGGGCAGGTGAAGACCTCGGTCAACAAGTTCTCGAAGTTTCCCGTGGGGCCGCGACTGGCCGCCCTTGTCACCGACGATCTGCACGACAAGCTCGAGCGTCGCTTCGCCCAGCTCGCCAAGGACGACGAGCTGCAAGAGGAGCTGCTTGGCCTCGACATGGACGAGCAGATCGAGATCTTCGGCCGCACCATCGACGCCCCTGACGAGGACGAGCTGGTGCGCTACACCGAGCAGTACGCGCGCCACCTATACGGCTCCGCGCACGAGCAGATCGACCGCGGCACCTGGCTGCGCATCGACCGCATCGGCATGCGCCTTCTGGGCGCGCAGGCGCTCAACGCGACCGAGTGGCTCTACCTCAAGCTGCTGATCTGCGGGCCGTCGGAGCGCGACGCGCGCTACGTGATGATCGACGAGGTGCAGGACTATACCGTGACGCAGCTCATGCTGCTCGCGCACTACTTCCCGCGCGCGCACTTCTTGCTGCTGGGCGACGAGCACCAGGCCATCCGCGAGAACACGGCCAGCTTTGAGCAGATCAAGGAGCTCTTTACGCAGACGCACGGCTCCATCGAGGAGATCTTGCTGCGCACGAGCTATCGTTCGTCGCCCGAGATCACGGAGCTCTTTGCCAGCCTGCTTGACGAGAATGACCGCATCAACCTGAGCTCGGTGCGTCGCGCGGGCGTGAAGCCAGAAATGACCAGCTACGACGATCGCGACGAATACCTCGACGCGCTGCGAGCCCTCGTGGGTGAGGCACAGGAAGCCGAGGGGCTGACGGCCATCGTTACCGCCGACAAGGCGCGACGCAGCTGGCTACATCGTCAGCTGGGCGACGAGGTGCGCTCCATCCACAAGGGTGACGCGCTGGGCACCTCGGGCGTGGTGCTGCTCGACTTGACGCTGGCCAAGGGACTCGAGTTCGACCACGTGATCATCCCGGACGCACAGGCGGAGGTCTACCCCGACACGCCGCTTTCGCGTCGCCGACTCTACACCGCGATCAGCCGCGCCATGCACAAGGTCACGATCTTGTCGCAAGGCGAACTGACGGAACTGCTGCACGCGTAGGAAGTGAGTCAGTTACCGTAGTCCTTTTTGACTCATTTCACTTTTGATGCCGGGGGACGGCGGAGGGAGCGGGGCGGAAGGCCCCGAGTGAGTCAGTTACC
>CAJOKK010000200.1 GCA_905235165.1 uncultured Atopobiaceae bacterium
TTTTCGCCCTATACGGCAAAACAAGACCCCTTATTCTGTAATAAGCTCAAACTTATGGCATCAGAACGTTAAAAAGTGGTACGGCAGTTGCTGAAAAGCAAAATGGGCGAGTTCGGCAGTCCACAATTAGCCCGAAAATCCCCTCCCCAAGCAGCCTCACCGCCCGTCCAAGCAGGCCCGGGAGAAAAGGCACCCGCCGCTTGTCGAGAAAGCTTCCCGTGAGGGCGCAGGAAGCACGAGCCAAATCTATACTAAACAAGCTTCACTCGTGAGGGGAGACACATGACCGACCGTGACATCGCAAGCGCAGTCCTGAGAGACGTCGGAGGTGCCGCCAACGTGGTGGCCAACTCGCTGTGCATGACGCGCCTGCGCATTACCGTAGCCAACCCCATGGCCATCAACCGCGCCGCAATCGACCAGATTGACGGCGTCTTGGGAACCGCGACGCGCGGCAGCAACGGGATCGAGGTGGTCTTTGGCCCCAAGGCGGTGCGTGGCGTCTTTCTCGAGTTCTCGCGCCTGACCGGCGTCTCTGAAGAAACCGATCCCCAGGCAGGCGTCCGCGCTCACCGCGGCAAGCTGCATGTGCACATCTCCCCCAGCGCTCGACGTGCCAATGCCGAGAAGGACGCGCGCGAGCGACCCGCAGGCATCTCGGTCTTAGCGGATAAGCTCGACCTCTCAAGGCTGCTCGACGACAAGGAGGAAGACGTCGAGTCCCTCCTCGATGACGACGAGGGCGCGCTGCGCCTGCTGGTCATCAATGGCCCCAATATCAACATGCTGGGAATTCGTGAGCCCGGCGTCTATGGCAAGGAGGACTTCTCCTCGCTTCTCGCCCTCTGCAAGGAGACCGCGATCAAGGTGGGCTTCTCGGACTGTCGCTGCTACCAGTCTAACCACGAGGGCGACCTTGTTGACGAGATCCAGGATGCCCTCGGGGTCTTTGACGGCATCGTCATCAATCCGGGTGCCTACACGCATACCTCGATCGCCCTGCTCGACGCCCTCAAGGCGGTCTCGATTCCGGCCATCGAGGTCCACATCTCCAAGGTGGAGAACCGCGAGAGCTTCAGGCAGACCTCCTACCTGCGCACAGCCTGCATCGAGACCATCACGGGCATGGGAATTGACGGCTACCGCGTGGCCATCGAGCACATGGCCGAGCACCTAGGCCTGAGCTAGACGGCCTTCTTCTCCTTGCGGCAGCGCCAGACGGCGGCGTCACTCACCAGCACGTCAACGGGCACGTCATGCGGGTCTTTTGGCAGCGGGTTCGAGCTGATCTGCAGCGCCCGCGTCAACGCAACCTTGCAGCCCGGATAGATGGCCAAGAAGTTGTCGATATAACCCGCGCTGTAGGCAACTCGATAGCCCATCGCGTCAAACACCAGGCCCGGCACCAGGCAGACGGAATCGGCAAGGGCGACATCGGCCGGCTCAAGCACCGTGCCGTCGTCAAGCACAAAGGTCACCTTGCCGTCAAAGGCAATGCGAGCCTCGCCCACCATCTTGCCATCACGACGAGCTCGCTTGGCCGCGGCGAGGTTGTCGGCCTCCTCGCGCTGCGAGGGAAAGACCAAAAGCAGGCTGCAGGCGCGATACTCCGGCAGCATCTGCAGATGAGCGAGGGCATCTCCATCAAGGCGCGCCTTATAGCTCGGAGAAAGCGCAGGTAGAGAGAGGTACGCAGACCGCAAGGCAGACTTGCTTGCGTCCTCTCCACATGAACTAGCCATTGCGCTACTCCCCTAACCGACAGCATTTACTACGGTAATAATCTCACATCTGCTAGGATTCTCCATCGAAAGATTGATTTCGCTTGAAAGAACACGGAGCCATGCAAGCCGATAAGCGCACAAGCTACCAGAGCGCAGGAGGAATCTCCTTCGTGTTGGAACGCAAACGCGTAAAGAACGTAAACCTGCGCGTTCGCAGGGACGGCACGGTGTACGTGAGCGCGCCAAAGCACGAACCTCTCGAGCGCATCATGGGTTTTGTGGAAGAAAAACGCCCTTGGATCGAGCGACGCCAGGCGCTGCAGGCCGAACGACGAAGCCTCCTTCCCGTGAACTGGGACAGCGGAGAGACCTTGCAGGTGTGGGGCAAGCCCTGCAAGCTGGTGCTTGAGCAGGCGGAATCGGCACGACAAGAGCATGTTGAATGTGCAGACGGCCTCGTGCTTCTCTACGTCAGCCCACGCTGGCGAGAAGAACCACTTTCTTCGGAAGCT
>CAJOKK010000201.1 GCA_905235165.1 uncultured Atopobiaceae bacterium
CCCCCGAGAAGGACTCCGTCTCGCTCCCTTACAGGTCCTTCACCCTCGCCGGACAGGCCGTTTCTCTCGACAAGGCTTCCGTCTTCCTCTATGTCTTCGTCGCTTGCCTTACCATCGGTCTGCTCTTTATCCGCAACCTAGCCACACCCAACGCATTCTTCCAGCTCTTTGACAACCAAACGCACCTCAATGCCATTCGTGCCTTTCTCGATTCTGGTAAGTGGTCGGCCTTCCATGAGACCTCGTATCCCTGCTCTCCCCTTTACGCCATCCCCTCAGAGTCAAATGTCGGGAGCTTCTACCCCACCGGTTGGCACATCATGGCTGCCATGGCTTGTGAGGTGCTTCGCTGCGAGCCCATCATCGGAATGAACGCCACGATCGTTCCCATCTGTGTGCTCGTGCTCCCCTTGTCCATGTTTCTCTATCTGCGGGCGCTCTTTCCCAAACGCTCCCGCGTTGTGCTTCTTGGAGCTCTCGCGGTCTGGCTCTTTCCCAACTGGCCGTGGGACTGCCTCATTACCGGCCCGCTCTATCCCAACCTCTATGGCCTCGCCATGTTGCCCACAGCGGCAGCGCTGGCACTTATCCTGACCGACATTGACCGCAAGGACGGCGAGGCAGCCCAGCCAATCGGCACTCCTGCCGGACTCCTCACGACGTTCGTTGCCCTCGTTGCCCTCGTATCGGCACATCCCAACACGCTGTTTTCGCTCTTTGTCTTCCTCGTGTTTTACCAGGCGAGCACCATTGCACGCACACCAAGGAACGGCCGCTTCCAAAAGCTTCCGGAATGGTTGCGATCCACGCTCCCCCTCATCGCCTACCTCATCGTTATTACCCTTATATGGGCCTTCTTCTACCATGTGCCCTGGATCTCGAACGTCATCGACTTCAAGCCGGAAGTCTCTTATGAGGCCACTTCCGCCACATCCGCCCTCCACAACGTCCTCTCTGGACTCTACGCCCAGAAGGAGTACCTTGCCTCCTCTTTCGTTGTCCTGATTGCATGCATTCTGGCGCTGAGAAGCACGTCCCGCTGGCCCATCATCGTTTTGCCTGTTGCGTACTTCTCCTTCGCCTATGCCTCCATCTATGCAGGCATCCCACTCATCGCCCACTGGACCTCGGCGCCTTGGTACTCTGACCCACGACGGCTCGCCTTGAACATCGCTGTGTTCGGAACACCTCTCATGGCACTGATGCTTGACTACGTCGTTTCGACCCTCAACGCCATGCGTAACGGCAACGCTCAGCAAAAGAAGCCTGCAGCAAGAAGCCTTTGCACATGTATCGCCTTCATCGGCTTCATTTCCATTTCTCTCTTCGTGGGATTCCGGCGAGTGAACACGACGCTGCACAAGGGCTACGATCAGTATGCACGTCATGTCTACAACGTAAAGGAGCAGCGTTTTGTCAGCAAAGCGCTCGAGATTACAGGATCAGACCTCGTGCTCAACTCACCCAATGACGGTTCGATGTGGGCCTATGGCTATAACGGCATGAACACGTATTTCCGCAACATACGTTTGACTGGTCACCAGGAGACTGCAAAGCTGATTCGCTTACATCTCGCAGAGTATGCCTCCAACGCCTCCGTACGAGAGGCGGTCGCGCACACTGGTGCAAAGTATGTGCTCCTCCTCGATATGGGAGCGGAGTATAAGGACGGCATGTGGCTCAAGCAGTATGGTGAGGCAGATGCTGCAGAATGGGCTGGCATCGACGCGATCGACGACCTCACTCCGGGCTTTGAGCTGGTCTTGTCGGAAAGCGACGACATGCGCCTCTACAGAATCGTTAGTCAAGACTGACGATACGCCCCTGACAGCTCGCGACGCTGCGTGTAACCATCACATCCACTCGAGAAGAAAAAGGCGTGCACCAACCCATACGTTGATGCACGCCAACACGCCGTAGCGTCGCTATCGCTTTTCTGCCGTTACTGGCCCTGGGCCGCATATTTAGCTTCGGTCGCCTCCTTGGCGGGACGCCACCAGGCCTCGTTGGCACGGTACCACTCGATGGTGGCCGCAAGGCCCTCGGCGAAGTCGGTGTGCTCGGGCACCCAGCCCAGCTCGCGGCGGAGCTTGGCCGAGTCGATGGCGTAGCGGCGGTCGTGGCCGGGACGGTCGCGCACCCAGTCGAAGGCGTCGGCAGGCTGGCCCATGACCTCGAGGATGTCGCGCATGACGGT
>CAJOKK010000202.1 GCA_905235165.1 uncultured Atopobiaceae bacterium
GGGCAACCCCTATCCCCATGGCGCCGTCGAGCAGATCTGGAAGCTCCTCTTCGAGAACGCCGCCCACGACTCCATCGGTTCCTGCATCTCCGACTCCGTCAACGAGGACGTGTACCTGCGCTACAAGCAGGTCCGCGACATCGCCGTGAGCCTGGTCGAGCTGCACAGCCGCCTCATCGCCACGAGCGTCGACGCCAAGGACGCCCCGATGACCTTCACGGTCTTCAACACCTATCCCAAGGCGCGCGCGGGCGTCATCATCAAGAAGCTCTACATCCCCGGCGGCGACTTCTCCATCGTGGACAGTGAGGGCAAGCCCGTCTCCTACAGCGTCCTCGAGAGCCGCGACCTCACCGACTACGTGCTCGCGCAGACCATCCGCCTCGACCCGAGCGCCCAGATCTTCATGCCCGAGCAGGTGCTCGAGGCCACCGTCGCGATCGAGGCCCACGAGGTTCCCGCCATGGGCTACGCGCAGTACCGCGTTGTCTTGGGCGACAGCTCGGCCAGCACCTTCGAGAAGAAGGCCGTCGAGGCGATCGAGAACGAGTTCTACGCCATCGCCGTCAATGCCGATGGCTCGCTCAAGATCACTGACAAGGCCACCGGCTTCGTCTACGACCACCAGGCCGTTCTGCAGGAGAACGGTGACGCGGGCGACTCCTTCAACTATTCGCCCCCCGAGAAGGACGTGGTTGTGCGCTCCGACTCCTTCGAGGCCACGACGACCTTCGAGGTCTCCGACGTCTATTCGCGCGCCACGATCGGCTGGACCATGCTCGTCCCGCGTGACCTCGACGAGCGCGCTGCCGGCAGCTGCTCCTGCGAGCTGCCCGTCACGCTCACCGTGGGCCTGCGCCGCGGCTCCCGCGTGATCGACCTCGTGGTGGACGTGGACAATACCGCCTACTCGCACCGCCTCTGCATCCTGCTCGATGCTCAGATGGCCACGCGTGTGAACTACGCCGACCAGCAGTTCGGCGCGATTTGCCGCGACAACGTGCATGAGGCCTCGATGGCCCTCTACAACGCTTCGCTGCAGGCCAGCGAGGGCAAGGATGAGAACGTCGACGACAGCTCCCTGCCGACCAACTGGCGCCAGAACATGGAGGCCTGGCAGGAGATGCCCGTCGCCATCGAGCCCACGATGAGCTATGTGGCCCTCTCTGACGGCAAGCGCGGCCTGGCTGCCCTGCCCCTGGCGGTTCGCGAGTACGAGATCGTGGGGGAGGAGAAGAACGTCATCTGCCTCACCCTCTTCCGCACCTATGGCTTCATGGGCCGCGAGAACCTGCTCTATCGCCCGGGCCGTGCCTCCGGCGAGCGCACCATCGAGACGCCTGCTGCGCAGCTCATTGGCCCCGCGACCTACGAGCTCGGCCTCATGGCCTTCGCGGGTTCGGTCGATGAGGGCGGCGTGGCCGAGGAGGCTCGCAGCTACGACGGTGGCCTGGAGCTCTACGAGTACGCCGCCTTCCTGAACGGCCGCATCATCTTCTCCGAGCCCGAGCGCAAGGGCACCGAGGCCGCGACCACCTCGCTCTTCGAGCTCGAGGGCACGGCGCTCGTCTCGGCCGTCAAGGACGCCGAGGAGGCCGACCGCAGGATCGTCGTGGTTCGTCTCTACAACGGCCTGCATGAGGGCGACGCGACCGCCAAGCTCCGCTTCAACTGCCCGGTCAAGCGTGCGGCCCTGGCCGACCTGCGCGAGCGTGAGATCGCCGAGCTGAAGGTGACCGACAACGTCATCGAGCTCGAGCCGCTTGCCCACTGCAAGTTCGTCACCATCCTGGTCGAGCTCTAAGCACAAGCTGACAAGAACACGAAAAGCCGGCAGGGGATTGACCGTCCCTTGCCGGCTTTTTTTGTCACAAATTGGCTGGTTCTTATCCAGAATGAGTCACTTACCGTAGTCCTTTTTGACTCATTCAGGGATGGGGACCTTCCCGATGAGTCACTTACCGTAGTCCTTTTTGACTCATTAGACAAAACGTGACAATTCTTGCCTGGTTTTGTCACAAATTGGTTGGAGGGTCGCCATTAAAACGACCCCGGTCCGAATTATCGAACCGGGGTCGCAAAGGTCCTCCGTACCGAGCGTTAGTAGTGAACGACCACCACGTCATCCAC
>CAJOKK010000203.1 GCA_905235165.1 uncultured Atopobiaceae bacterium
GACTCCTACGTCACGTCTGAGCACCTGCTCTGCTCCCTTGCCGACGAGAAGGGCGACGCGGGCAACGTCTTGCGTAATGCCGGTGTCACCGGCAAGCGCGTGAGCGAGGTCTACGAGGAGCTGCGTGGCGACAGCCGCGTTACGAGCCAAGACGCCAAGCAGCAGTTCGAGGCCCTCGAGCAGTACGGCCGCAACGTCACCGACCTTGCGCGCCAAGGCAAGCTCGACCCGGTCATCGGCCGCGTTGAGGAGGTCCGTCGCACCATCCAGGTACTCAGCCGCCGCACGAAGAACAACCCCGTTCTTATCGGCGAGCCGGGCGTTGGCAAGACGGCCATCGTTGAGGGCCTGGCCCAGCGCATCGTGGAAGGCGACGTGCCCTCCACCATCAAGGACAAGGACATCGTCGAGCTCGACATGTCTGCCCTCGTTGCCGGCGCGAAGTATCGCGGCGAGTTCGAGGATCGTCTCAAGAGCGTGCTCAAGGAGGTCCAGGCCTCCAATGGTCGCGTGATTCTCTTCATCGACGAGCTGCACCTCATCGTGGGTGCGGGCGCGACCGAGGGCTCCATGGACGCGGGCAACATCCTGAAGCCGGCCCTGGCTCGCGGCGAGCTGCATGCCATCGGCGCCACCACGCTGGAGGAGTACCGCAAGTACGTTGAGAAGGACGCCGCCTTGGCCCGTCGTTTCCAGACGGTCATGGTCAGCGAGCCCACGGTGGAAGACACCGTCTCGATTCTGCGCGGCATCAAGGAGCGCTACGAGCAGCATCACCGCGTGCGCATCACCGACGCGGCGCTCGTGAGTGCGGCCGACCTCTCCAATCGCTACATCTCCGATCGCTTCTTGCCTGACAAGGCAATCGACCTCGTGGACGAGGCGGCGAGCCGTCTGCGCATGGAGCTCGACTCGATGCCGGTAGAGATTGACGCCGTGGATCGCGAGCTCACGCAGATGCAGATCGAGGAGCAGGCTCTCATGAAGGAGGAGGACGAAGCTTCCCGCGAGCGTCTGGCCACCCTGCGAGGCCGCATCGCCGAGACCCAGGAGCGCCTCGACGCCATGAAGGCGAGCTGGCAGAACGAGAAGGGCGCGATTGATCGCGTTCAGGAGCTGAAGTCCCAGATGGAGGAGGCCCGCTTCGAGATGGAGCGCGCCACCCGCGAGGGCGACCTGGCTCGCGCCTCCGAGCTTCGCTACTCGACCATCCCCGCGCTGCAGGAAGACTACCGCCAGGCAGAGCAGGCGCTGAACTCCAAGCAGGAGGAAGGCGGCTTGCTCAAGGAGGAGGTCACCACCGAGGAGATCGCCGAGGTCGTGTCCACCTGGACGGGTGTGCCGGTCTCAAAGATGATGCAGGGCGAGATGGACAAGCTCAAGCACCTCGAGGACGAGCTGCACAAGCGTGTCATCGGTCAGGACGAGGCCGTGAGTGCCGTGGCGGCGGCCGTGCGTCGCAGCCGTGCGGGACTCTCCGACCCCGACCGTCCCATCGGCAGCTTCTTCTTCCTTGGCCCGACCGGCGTGGGCAAAACCGAGCTGGCGAAGGCCCTGGCAGAGTGCCTCTTCGACGACGAGCGCTCGCTGGTGCGCATCGACATGTCCGAGTACATGGAGAAGTTCTCCGTCCAGCGTCTCATCGGCGCGCCCCCGGGATACGTGGGCTACGACGAGGGCGGCCAGCTTACCGAGGCCGTTCGCCGCAAGCCCTATAGCGTCATCCTGCTGGACGAGATGGAGAAGGCGCATCCCGACGTCTTCAACGTCCTGCTGCAGGTGCTCGACGATGGCCGCCTGACCGACGGACAAGGTCGCGTGGTGAGCTTCAAGAACACGATCATCATCATGACGAGCAACGTCGGCAGCCAGTTCATCGCCGCTGCCGAGGCCGCGACCAATCCCGACGAGGTCCAGCGTCAGGTCAACGAAGCCCTGCGTGCGGCCTTCAAGCCGGAGTTCCTCAACCGCATCGATGACGTGGTGGTCTTCCATTGCCGACATCGAGCAGATTGTCGACATCCAGCTGCAGGACGTCCGCGAGCGCCTGTCCCGCGAGCGCATCACGCTCGAGCTGTCCCCGGCGGCGGTCCAGTCGCTTGCCCTCGACGGCCTCGACCCGGTCTACGGCGCCCGTCCGCTCAAGCGCCTCATCCAGCGTCAGGTGGTGGACAACGTCGCCAACCTCATCATCGCTGGTGAGGTCGGCGAAGGCGACACCGTCTGCATCGACGTGGGCGATGACGATCGCCTGGTGGCCTACCGTGCGGGCGAGACGCCTATCGAGGCCGACTCGATTGAGCTCTAAGCCACGTTCGCACGCCGCGTCCTTCTCCGTAAGGGCGGGTAGAGGCCCGCTTCCCTGAGGGGAAGCCAAGAGATCTAACAAAGGGGGCGCCCCCGAATCAGCCAAGGGCTCGGTTCGGGGGCGCCTCTTCGCATGCCCGCACTTCTCGCCAAGGTGCGCAAAGCCACGCACCCGTTGCTCCCGCCGCGCCCATCGGCTCGTTTTTGCGCAGTTGGGAATGGTAGAATACCCCTGCCCACACATACATTATTTGCGAGAAGGGCCCCTGCATGGAATCGAGCAAGAATCGCCCGTCCGAGCAACAGACCGCTCAATCGAATAGCGCTGCTGCTAGCGCCCGTCAAAAGAAGAGCCTCGATGCGTTATCCTCCCAGCTTGATGAGATGACGCCCGAGGAGCATACCGAGGCGGCGGCCGAATCTCTAGAGAAGACCATGTATGTTCCGCTGCCGGCGCCGAGCTTTGACGAGGAGAGCGGCGCGGCCATAGGCGAACAGTGCTACGTGCAGGACGTGAGCCGCCTTGGTCACGTCGAGTATGACGCGAACGCGCCCCAGGAGATTCCCCTTCCGCATTACGGCGAGGAGGACGGCGCGGGCCATTACGTTCCGGGCGAGGGAAAGAGTCGCAGCAAGTTGCGGCCCGTCCTTGCCCTTCTCCTGGTCGCAGCCATGGCGGCGGGCATCGTCGCCGCGGGTTCCTACGGCCTCGAGGTCTGGGGCGGCAAGCCTGTGCCCGACGTGCGCGGTACCTCGGAGGAGCGAGCGATCGCCACGCTGACCGAGGCGGGCTTTACGGTTGATACCCAGGCGCGCGTTGCCGACGACGGCATCGGCACGGTGGTCGCGCAGGAGCCCTTCTGCGGCGTTCGTATCCAGAAGGGGTCGCCCGTAACCATCGTTGTTGCCGAGTCGCGTACGATTCCCCAGGTCATCGGCCTTAGCAGCGCAGAGGCGACCGATATTCTCACCAATGCGGGCGCCCAGGACATCGACGTGACCTATGAGAACTCAGATGCCCCCGAAGACACGGTTCTTGCCATCAGCCCCAACGAGGGGAGCGGCTTCACGGGTCACCAGACCGTCAAGCTTACCGTTGCGCAGAAGATTCAGGTGCCCAACGTCACGGGCGAGGACATCGTGAAGGCAACATCCGGCATCGAGACCGCCGGCCTCAACGTGAAGGTTGAGTACATCTACGAAGACGGCAAAGAGAACACCGTGGTCCGCACCGAGCCGGAAGCTGGCGCAAAGGTCGACCCCAAGGCAGAGATCAAGCTCTTTGCCATCGAGCCCATGCCGAGCGACCCCCTGCACCTCCTCGAGTTCTTCGGTAAGAGCTCGGCCAGCATCGCCAGCTACATGCCCCAGCGTGGCTTCGAGCTCGAGGGCTCCTTCATCACGGACGAATCTCGCGCCAACGCCCTCTACAAGTCGCCTGCGCTCGGCGAGATGTTCTTTGGCGACCGTCCCTTCTCCCACGAGCACCTTCGTAGCGAGAATACCGGCGAGGACGTGCTTGAAAGCGGCCTGCCCTTCACAGGAATCCGCTGGGAGCTGCCGTCGTCGCTGGTGCCCGCCTCGGCTTCCAGGCTGAGCGAAGACGCCATCAACAGCATCAAGAAGCGTTGCGCCTTCTCGGGCGAGAGCGACCGTTGCACCCAGAAGGACATCAAGGTCCCCGATACCGTCACGAAGTCGGACGCCAAGTTCCTCTGCGTCTGCGG
>CAJOKK010000204.1 GCA_905235165.1 uncultured Atopobiaceae bacterium
ATACACGGCGACGTGGCCAAGTGGTAAGGCAGAGGCCTGCAAAGCCTTTATCTCCGGTTCGAATCCGGACGTCGCCTCCATCGACTCCTAAGGTCAGGGTTTCCCTGGCCTTCTTTGTTTTCGGGCCTGCGCTATGATTGAGCACCGACCTTTTGACGACAATAACGACGAGGACGGCCGACCGATGCCTTTGACCTTCTCGACAGATCTTGCCGAAGCGCCCGCCGCACGCGAGGTGTATCTCGACTACGGCGCGGCGACGCCCATGGACCCGGACGTGGTCGAGGCGATGCTGCCGTACCTCTCCGAGACCTTCGAGAATCCGTCGGCGCCTTACGCGCGTGCCCGTGCAGCTCGTGCGGCCCTCGAGGACGCGCGTGGGCGCTTGGCGCACCTCATCGGTGCCAAGCCGCAAAACGTCGTGCTGACGGCTGGCGCCACCGAGGCGAACAACCTTGCCCTAGCCGCCGTGGACGGGCCGGTGCTTACCGACGCCATCGAGCATGACAGCGTGCTTGCCTGCGCTGAGGCCCATGGTGGCATCGTGATCGGCGTGGGGTCGGACGGGCGCGTGGACGTGGACGAGCTGCGCCGTCGCCTGACGCCCGAGGTGGAGCTTGTCTCCATCGAGCTGGCCAACGGCGAGATCGGCACGATCCAGCCGCTTCGCCAGATTGCGGGCGTGGTGAGCGACGAGCGTGCGCGACGCCTGCGCGCGGGGGAGCGCACCCCGCTTTTGTTGCATACGGACGCCTCACAGGCGGCGACCTCGACCACCATCAACGTGAGCTCGCTCAAGTGCGACCTCATGACGCTTTCGGCCGCCAAGGTGTATGGGCCCAAGCAGGTGGGATTGCTTTGGGTGGCCGACGGCGTGGCGCTTCGCCCGCTCGTGCGCGGCGGCGGCCAGGAGTCCGGCGTGCGGTCCGGCACGGAAAACGTGGCCGGTGCGGTGGCCTTCGCTCGTGCGCTCGAGCTTGTGGGCGAGCGACGCTCTGAGGAGTCACGCCGTTTGGGAGAGCTACGCTCAGCCCTTCTCGCGGCGCTTGAAGAGACATTCCCGTGGATGAAGGTCTCCGGGCCGAGAAATGCCTCAAAGCGGCTTCCTGGGCTTCTCAGCGTCTCCTTCCCAGGGCTTGAGGCACGTCGTCTCGTGGTGCTGCTGGAGCGGCTGGGCGTGAGCGTGGGAACGGGCAGTGCCTGTGCGGCGAGCCGCATGCACGTGAGCCATGTGCTGCGTGCGATCGGGCTTGACGACGAGGCGGCCGCGGGCAGCTTGCGCATCACGATGGGGCACCCCACGAGCGAGGAGGACCTTGCCTATGCGGCCTGGGCGATTGCCGAGGCGGTGCGTCGTGAGGGCGAACGCGTGGGCCTTGATGTGCGGACGGGGGAGCGAGCATGAGCAAGCTGGTATATGTGGGTATGAGCGGCGGCGTTGACTCCGCGCTCGTGGCGGCTTTGCTGCTTGAGCAGGGCTATGACGTGCGGGGCATCTACATGCGCAACTGGTCGCGCGATTTGCCCGGCTTCAAGTGCCCCTGGGCCGAGGAGCTGGCGGATGCCGAGCGCGTGGCCGTGACCTTGGGGATCGACCTTGACGTGTGGGACTGCGAGGCCGAGTACAAGGCAACCGTGGTGGACTACCTGGTGGATTCCTACGCGCGCGGCTATACGCCCAACCCCGACGTGATGTGCAACCAGACGATCAAGTTTGGTACCTTTGCTGAGCGAGCTTTTGCCGAGGGGGCCGACCTCATTGCCACGGGACACTACGCACGCGTGGTGGCTGGCGAGGCAGGGGAGCTGGCGCAGCTGTATCGGGCGCGCGACGAGCACAAGGACCAGACCTACTTCTTGTGGCGCGTTGGCGCCGAGGTGCTGGGGCGCTCGCTCTTTCCGGTGGGTGACATCGAGAACAAGACCGAGGTCAGGCGCATGTGTGCCGAGCGAGGGCTGGGCGTTGAGAACAAGCCCGACTCTGACGGGATTTGCTTTATCGGCCCGGTGGGCCTGCGGACTTTCTTGCTGGATACGCTGGAACGGCGTGCGGGTGACGTTGTGGAGTGGGAGACGGGTAAGGTGCTCGGCCACCATGACGGGGCCTTCCTCTTCAC
>CAJOKK010000205.1 GCA_905235165.1 uncultured Atopobiaceae bacterium
AGTACTACGGTAACTGACTCACTCAGCCAACCCCGCCCCGCACCCCCGCCTGGCATCAAAAGTGAAATGAGTCAAAAAGGACTACGGTAACTGACTCACCCGTTCTACCGGCGAATTGCCTTTGGGGCCACGCCGATCGCGGAGGTCGGGCAGACCAGGCGACAGAGGTGGCAGCCAACGCACTTGCGGGCATCGATCTTCGGCAAGCGGTTCTTCTCGTCAAAGGCGATGGCCTGATGACCACCGTCTCGGCAAGAGAGGTAACAGCGGCCGCAGCCATTGCAGCGATCCGCCCGTACCACCGGAAGCAGCAGGGTGTCGCGTTCGATGTCCTGATGGTCAACGACCGTCTTGCTCGCCGCACCCACAAGCTCGCTCACCGAAGCCACGCCACGGCACTGCAGGAATTCCTCAAGCCCCTGCACAAGATCATTGATGATACGGTAGCCATACTCCATGACGGCTGTGGTCACCTGCACGCTCCCTGCTCCAAGCAGGATGAACTCGAGTGCGTCGCGCCAGGTCTGCACGCCGCCGATACCGCTGAGGTGCATGCCTTCAAGGCCCTCGGCGCGCGAGAGGTCAGAGATGAAGCGAAGGGCGATGGGCTTGACGGCATTGCCCGAGTAGCCGCCTACGATGGACTTGCCGCGCACCGCCGGCTCGGCAACCAAGGTGTCGAGGTCAACGCCGGTGATGGAGTTGATGGTGTTGATGGCGGCAATGCCGTCGGCCCCGCCGCGTCGCGCGGCAAGGGCGATGGGCACCATGTCTGCAATGTTGGGCGTGAGCTTGGCAAGAACGGGAAGGCTCGTTGCCTTGCGCACGGCGCTGGTAAAGCGCTCTACGAGCTCTTCCGACTGGCCGATGGTGATGCCCAGGCCGTCGTCTTCCATGTTGGGGCACGAGAAGTTCAGCTCAACGACTGCGGCCCCGGCGCGTTCACTCTCCTCGGCGAGCTGCGCCCATTCGTCAAGGTTTCGTCCCATGATGGACGAGATGATCACCTTGTTGGGGTAGTCCTCGTGGAGGCGGCGTATGTCTTCCATGTTCTCTTGAACGCCGTGGTCAGAGAGTTGCTCGATGTTCTTGAAGCCGAGGAAGGCGTTGCCGTGTCCCTTGATTGCCGAGAAGCGCGGCGAGGCTTCGTGCTGCGGAAAGCTGCAGATGGTCTTGAAGGACACCCCGGCCCAGCCCTCCTCAAAGGCGCGGCGGCACATGTCGTAGCTGCTGCTTGCCGTGGAAGAAGCGATGATGAAGGGGTTCTCGAGGGTGACGCCGCAGAGGGAGCAGGAGAGGTCAACGTCTTCGATGCGGTGCTCGGGGAGGTCTGCGCCAGCTGTCTGGAAGTGCTCGAAGATCTCCCGGATGCTCACGGGTGCCTTGTCGCTCGCAAGTACGCAAGAGCGCTCGCACGGCGCGTCGCAGTGCGCGCAAGGTGCGTCATTAAGCAGGGAGGCAGCTCCGAGGAAGTTGTCGAAGTAGAGCGATCGAAGCACTCGGGCTACGGGTACGCCGTAGGGGCAAGCCTTCGTGCACTCGGCGCGGTGGCACAGCAGGCAGCGACCAACTGCAGATGAGTCGTAGTCAAATTCGTATTTCATGCAAGATCACACTCCTCGTGCGTACCAACGATATGCGCACTCTAAGGGAAGCCCAGCTCAACGGGGCTAACAATTCGCCAGACGTGGCACAGGAAGGCGCCGGGGTCTACGCCGGGGCTTCTCCCTATTCTGTGACGCGACGGGCGGGCAAAAGCTGCCGCCTCGCATGTCGTGGCGGCTTTTGCTCCGTTTGCCGCTTCCTTGTGTGGCCCCGGCTTCACCCCTTGTTACACTGACTGAGAAAATCTACTATGAAGACACTTAGATTATGAATAGGGCCCCGGGATTCGGGGAAGAATGAGAGTGAATAACGACACGGCCCCCTAGGCCAGAAGGAGGAAGACTATGAGAATTGACAAGTGGGCGGTTACCGCCCAAGAGGCCTTGCAGGCAGCCATGGGCATCGCGGCAGATGCCGAGGCTGGCCAGGTCAAGTCGATCCACCTGCTCAAGGCGCTGCTCAGCTCGGGTGAGCGCAACATCCG
>CAJOKK010000206.1 GCA_905235165.1 uncultured Atopobiaceae bacterium
GACGACCCCCGTTTCGCACGATTGGGATATCAAGCTGGGAGCGGCATCGATCTTGATTCCCCCTTCGGCGGGGAAACATCCAGTGAATCGTCGGACAATAAATCGGACAGTAACCCGAAATCGGACAACAAGGCCTCTATTCGCGACAAGATTGCCGCCCCTACTCCTTCGTCAGCACCTTCTTGTGCCAGCCGCGCTTGCCGCACTTTGGGCAGGTCATCTTTCTGGTGCGCCCCATGTGCTGGGTGAAGAGAAAGCTCCTGTAAGATTCCGGAACGTACCTGTAGCCGCAATTGGGGCACTCGTAGTAGCCTGCGGTCTGCTCAATCCTGACGGCGTTGGCAATGCCCACCGCAAACAGCACGCCGCCAATCACGATGAGCAGCACTCGCAGCCACGTCGGCATCTCGATAAACGACGCCACGAACACCAGCGTGAGGAAGGTGACGGTAGCGATCCAGCCGATAACCACCTCCAGCCGCAGCAGCTGTCGGTCTTTCTCCTCCTTCTGCCGCGCTAGGTCCAGCAGGTTCTCCTCAAGCTTCTTGTCGTAAGCCTCGGCCATGATCCTCTCGCCCGACAGGAGCTCGTTAACGTTGATTCCCAGAAGTTCGCACAGCTCCAACATGATGCCGGAGTCCGGCATGGACTTGCCCGTCTCCCATTTGGAAACCGCCCGATCGCTGATGCCGAGCTTCTCCGCGAGCACGGCCTGCGTCATGCCCTGTTCCTTCCTGCAAGACGCTATGAACTTTCCGATCTTGACTTGGTTCATGTCGGGCACCCCCTTTCATGGTCCAACGTAGCCTTACTCAGAGCATGATGCCACGAACCGCTGGTTGAGTTCGCAGGATTCCACCGTTGGTTGAGTTGCGAAGCATCGGCGCTGACGTCTCCCACGTGTGGGATTGCACCATTGCCAGCCATTGCAGCCCTGGCTAAGGGGTGGTCTTATGACCAGCCCATACCATCTTTCTTAATACGAGGGAGCACATTACCGTTCGCTCGCACGCTAAACAAGATTCAACATATGCTGTACAATTAATCGAAGAAACCTTCGACGAAAGGATTTCCATGCCAACCATTTTGCCAGTGACTGAGCTGCGAAACTACGGAGAGGTGCTCCGCGAAGTTGCGCCTGGATCGCCCGTCTTCCTGACCAGAAACGGCCGTGGACGGTATGCAGTAGTCGACATAGAGGACTGGGAAATGCGGGAAGCGGCACGCGAACTGGTGAGCGAACTCGATCGAGGTCGTTCGTCTGCCGACAAAGGCACCAAGACGCTCGAGGAGGCCCGTGCCCACCTCGCCCAGCTTATGGAAAACGGCAATGGCGAATAAGGTCGAACTGACACCTCAGGCATGGGATGACCTTGACGTAGCGTTCTCGACTGTGTTCGAGGTATCAGGCAACATCAATGCCGCGGGTGCGACTTATGAAGGAATCCTCTCTGCGGTAGAGCGTGCGATGCCCATGCCCGCAGCGTATCCCTCAGTCGCAGGAAGGACGGGCATCCCCTGTGACTACCGATGGATCCATCATGCAGGCTGGCTTGCGTTCTTCCATGAGGAGGGCGACACCTTGCTGGTGGACCGCGTACTCTGGGGCCGGTCGGACTGGCTTCAAGCGCTTGGTCTCTCGTAGCGAACACGTGCTGCCAAGGTTCATTCCCAACACCCGCGGGCTGGCATCCCGTTGCCTTTAGTAACGTCCGGCGTAGTCCTCGCGGGCCTTGGCGGTTACTGCTTTGATGAATTCGGTCTTTGCCTCGGTGTAGGCGTCCCTGTCGTGCTCGAACTGCTTCCAGAGGCGCAGCTTCAGCGCCTCGTACTCTTTAGCAACGCGCGGGTGATCGTTGAGATAATCGCGGAAGTACAGCTCGTCGTTGTCACCGACACGTCGCAGGTGGATGTGGTAAACCTTCTCGGCAAAGCCGTCCTTCGTGTAGCCGAGGTTGAGGGAGATTCGCTCCCCTTCGTTCGACATCACTATAAAGCCGGCGCTCTCCAGCTTCTCCGCCGCCTTCCCCAAGCTCGCACCCGTGGGGAACTCAACCA
>CAJOKK010000207.1 GCA_905235165.1 uncultured Atopobiaceae bacterium
AAAAAGTGACATTCCGGGGCCGTTACTGTCACAAAATGGGGCTCTTCTACCAAAAAGTGACATTCCGGGGCTGTTATTGTCACAAAATGGTGGGGTGGGCCGGGCCGACAAAACCTAACGACAGCGGCCTGCCCCACCATTTTGTGACAATAACAGCCCCGGAATGTCACTTTTTGGTAGAAGAGCCCCATTTTGTGACAGTAACGGCCCCGGAATGTCACTTTTTGGTAGAGGAGGGCCTGCCAGCCAACCGGCCACCATTTTGTGACAGAACTGGCCCGGAAATGTCACTTTTTGGTTGGGGCCATCCAGTCTCAGGAAATCACCTAGAGGAAGAGCCCGATCAGGAAGGCGACAAGACCGCCGATCATCATCGTCACTGGCAAGGTGATGATCCAGGCAATCAGCATCTGGTAGCCGATGCCCCACTTGACCTTCTTGGCACCACGCGACGTGCCGGCACCCATGATGGAGGTCGTGATGACCTGCGTGGTCGAGACGGGAGCGCCGAGCGCCGTCATGGCCTCGATGGCGATGCCGGAGGCGCACTGCGTCACGAAGCCAATGGAGGGATCAAGCTTGGTCACACCCGAGCCGACGGTCTTCATAATGCGCTGGCCACCAATGGAGGTGCCCAGTGCCATAACCGTCGCGCAGAAGATCTTGACCCACATGGGCACGCCGGAATCAGCAGGTATCAGCCCTGCCGAGATGAGCGCGATGGTGATGATGCCCATGGTCTTCTGGGCGTCATTGTTGCCATGGCTATAGGCCATGAACATGGAGCTCACGATCTGCGCCTTATGGAAGACGAAATTGGCACGAGAAAGCTGCACGCCCGCGCAGACCTCGTAGAGCAGACGCATGAAGACGTAGCCCAAGACGAAGCCGATGAGCGGCGAGGTGAAAATAGGAATGATGACCTTGCTCATGACGCCCTGCCATAAAACGTTAGCCGGGCTTCCCGTGGCAACAATGGTGGCGCCGATAAGGCTGCCGATTAGCGCGTGAGAAGAACTCGACGGAATGGCGTTCCACCAGGTGAAGAGGTTCCAGATGATGGCACCAATCAGCGTGGCGAGAATGACATAGAGGTCAAGCTGAACGCCTACCAGGCCCTTCGAGATGGTGAGGGCAACGCTTTCGCTCATAAGCGCGCCAAGGAAGTTCATTCCCGCGCTACAGAGGATGGCCACCCTCACCGGAAGCGCACGGGTGTACACCGTCGTCGCAATAGCGTTGGCGGTGTCGTGAAACCCGTTGATGAACTCGAAGACGGACGCGGCGATAAGTACAGAAACCAGTAGTACAGACATCAACTATCCTTACGCGTTCTTCATGATGACCGCGAGGATGGTGTTCGAGATGGACTTGCAGTAGTCCAACGTTGCCTCCATCGGGTCAAGCAGGCTCATCCACTTCAGAACGTGGATGGGGTCGTCCGGCTCATTAAAGAGACGACCAAGTGCATTGCGGTACACGATATCGCCCTGGTCCTCAATGGCACCAACCTTCTTGGCGCGCTCCTTAGACGTGGGATCCTTGCGGAAGTCATGGAAGTGCTCAAAGAGGGCGACCATCTCGGTCATGGCCTCGACGATAAGACCAGTCATGCGCTGGGCCTCGGGAATCATGTCGTGTACGTCAAAGATCTCGTAACGCGCTGCCGTTCCCTCGGCAAGGTCTCCCACCTCACCAAGCATGCAGGCGATGGAATCGAGGTCCTCACGGTCAAAGGGCGTGATGAAGCTCGTGTTGAGCTCATCGAGAATGGCATTCTCCGTAGCGTCGCAACGGATCTCCTGGGCAGCAACCTCAGAAATGCGGCTAGCCGAGTTCGGCCAATCACAGGTGATCTCATGCCAGATCGTAACGGTAGTCAGGATGTCCTTGCTCAGAGCAAGAAGCATGTCATAGAACTGGTCTTCTTTACGACTTACACGACTCATTGAGAATCAACTCCCTCGTCGCACACGTTTTTTTTTGGCAAAGCCAGGGGTAATGATACTAGCCAATCCGCTTTTCTCACAAGGCCACTAGCCGAAGGGATGCCATAGAGACGCAAACGACATAAATTGTTAGCACTCCTGTCAAAGAAGCTTGTTGTGAAGGCGGCGAGCGCGAGGTCGAACTCAAACGTAGACCAAAGGAGACGCCCCCTCCAGAGCGGCCCTTTGCATGGGCCTTTCTGGAGGGGGCGTCTCGTGAGCCGCAAAGCTCGTTGAGCCTTGTGGCGTGCTCTTTATGCGAAGTCGGCTGCCTGGGCCTTGAGCAGCTGCTCGATGGTCTGCTCGAGCTCGGCGGCCTGAGCGCGCTTCTTCTCGATGACCTCGGGAGCCGCCTTGGCGACGAAGCCCTCGTTGCCGAGGGTGCGGGCCACGCTCGCGAGGTCCTTCTCAGCCTTGGCGAGGTCCTTCTCGATGCGCTTGGCCTCGGCCTCGAGGTCGACAAGACCGCCGACCACGACGAAGATCTCCAGGCCACCGTCGAGGACGGTGATCGAACCGAAGGGCTTCTCCTGCTGGGCACCAAGAGCGAGCTGGTCGATGCGGCCGACGCTGGTGATGAAGCCACGCTGACGTTCGAGGACGGCCGCGTCGTCGCCGGTGGAGCGGACGCAGACGTCGAGCTCGGTCTTGGGCGAGAGACGATAGCGGGCGCGCGTGGAGCGAGCGGCGGAGACGATGCGGCGGGCAAGCTCGAACTCACGCTCGGCGTCGTCGTTCACGAAGCTGGCGAGCTCCTCGGGATCAGGCCAGGAGGCCATCATCAGGAAGGGCGCGTCGTGGGCGTCGAGGCCGCTGGCGGGAAGCGCGTCCCAGACCTTCTCGGTAACGAAGGGCATCACGGGATGCAGCAAGCGCAGCGAGACGTCGAGCACGTAGACGAGGTTGCGCTGGACCTGCAGCTTCTCCTCGGGAGTGCCGTCCAGCAGGCGGCCCTTGCAGAGCTCGATGTACCAGTCGCAGACCTCGTTCCAGAAGAAGGCCTGGATCTCGCGGGAGTAATCGCCGAGCTGGTAGGTATCGATGGCCTTGGTGGCGCTCGCGACCATCTTGGCAAGGCGCGAGAGCATCCAGGCGTCCTCAGGGGTCTCGGCCTTGGCGGGACCCGGCTCGTAGCCGTCGAGGTTCATCTGGACGAAGCGGCTGGCGTTCCAGATCTTGGTCACGAAGCCGCGGGCCTGCTCGGTACGCGGGCTGTCGATGAGCTCGTGGGTCTTCTTGTCGATGTTGGCGTCAAACTTGACGTCCTGGTTGTTGGTGATGAGGGTGAGCAAGTTGAAGCGCATGGCATCGGCGCCGTACTTGTTCATGAGGTCCATGGGGTCAACGCCGTTGCCCTTGGACTTGCTCATGCGGCTGCCGTCCTTGGCGAGGATGATGGCGTAGATGTAGACGTCCTCAAAGGGAACCTCGTCCACAAAGTAGAGCGAGCTCATGATCATGCGCGCCACCCAGAGCGCGATGATGTCGCGAGCGGTGACCAGCACCTTGGTGGGGTGATGCCCCTCCATCTGCTCCGGGTGCTCGGGCCAACCCTGCGTAGCGAAGGTCCACAGCTGGGAGGAGAACCAGGTATCGAGCACGCCCTCGTCCTGATGCACGTGATGGCCACCACACTTGGGGCAGACGTCGGTGTCCTCCATGAGGGCGTCTTCCCAGCCACAATCGTCGCAGGTGAAGACGGGAATGCGATGGCCCCACCAGAGCTGGCGGCTGATGCACCAGTCTTTGAGGTTCTCCATCCAGGTGAGGTAGGTGTCCGTCCAACGCGCGGGATGGAAGGTCACCTCGCCCTTCTTGACTACGTCGATGGCGCGCTCCTTCAGGCGGTCAACCGCCACAAACCACTGCTCGGACAGCCAGGGCTCCAAGGTGGAGTCGCAGCGGTAGCAGTGCATGACGTTGTGCTCGTGCTCGTCCACATCGCCCAGCAGGCCATGCTCGTCAAACCAGGCCACGATGGCCTTGCGGCACTCATCGCGGTTCATGCCGCTGAACTCGCCATAGCCCTCAACGACCACCGCGTGCTCGTCAAAGATATTGATTTGCTCCAGATC
>CAJOKK010000208.1 GCA_905235165.1 uncultured Atopobiaceae bacterium
TGGATATACTTTTTCTGACAGTGCCGGGGACACCTCTCCTAGAAGTGACAAAGCCCCGGCCCATTTTGTTTAAAAGCTAATACAAACCGTCACAGCGGCTTTTGAATCCCAACGTCCCTTTACCTGCAATACGCCTTTTGGGCACGGGCCTTGAGGTACTCGCGCAGGGCTGGGTCGGTCGCGTAGACGTAGCAGCCGCGCATGCCGCGCGTCATCAAGGTGCGGTAGGTGTTCTTGATAATCTCGTCGGCGAGCTTGTGCGCGCCCTCTGGATCCTGCTTCTCCATTTTCTTTAGGCCCTTGATGGATTGGTCTGTCGAGGCGCGCTTCTTATAGTCTGTGACCAGACGGTCGTCTTCATAACGCAGGTCATCGCCGATGATCACGCCAACATACTCGAACTCGAGACCCTGCGTCGTGTGGATGCAGCCCGCCTCGTTGATTGAGGTCGGGCTGAGCGCGAACGCTTCGCCGGAATCCAGATTCCAGCTCATCTCGAAGTCGTCGATCTTGATCTCGTGCGTGTTGGTGTCGGCGCGACCCTCTCTGGGCCATTTCCAACAATAGCCTGCCAGAATGCGAGATCTCTTGTTCTCCTGATTTCGTTCGATCACGACCTCACGCATCTCCTGCGGCGAGTCAAACACGGCGAAGTCAAAGTCAATCCCCTCGAGGTCGTAGTTGCCCGTCTCGCGAATCTGCAACACATCGTCAATCCAGGCCAGATAGCCGTCCGACCCGTTGCAGCGAAATTGCGATGTCAGCTCCTCCAGATGGACTTCCGCTTTGCAGCGAGCCGCCCAACGCTTGATCTCGCTCACGCTGCCAATGTCCTTCACGGTCACGCGCTGGCTCTCGTCAATGAAGAACACGCTGAGTCGCGCCGCATTGATGATCTCGTATATCTGGTTGATGCCCTGGTTGCCGTAAATCCCCGACTTCTCGTTGAGGCGATGCGCCTCGTCGGCCAGCACGACGTCGATTGCGTTTGTCGGCGTGTCCACGTACGTTCCGGAGCCTTTGAACATGTTGTCGATGCAGCTCTTGGTCATGTGCCCTTTGAGCTTGCGAGAATATACGACGCGCGGCGCTGAGTTCTTCGAGCAATACTGCGCGAAGAACTCCTCTTGCGTCAAACGAGCAAGCAGGTTGACGGCGATGACGGTCTTGCCGGTACCGGGTCCTCCTTGAGCGATAAGCACGCGCTTCTTGCCATCCTTGCGACACTGACGCGCGAGCTCCATGATGCGTTCGAAGACCACCTTCTGGTCGTCGATAAGGTTGAACTCCGGGTTGCTCTCCAACATGCCCACGATGGCATCTTGCAGACTCTTTGACGGCTTGATGCGACCATTGTCAATCTCATAGAGTATCTCGCCGTCGTCTCCCGTCTTCACCACGCGCTTGATGTACTCGCGCAGGCCCCTCGCATCGCCCTTCGCAAAGGCGGGCGCGTCTTCCAGGTATTCCTCGTAAATGGGGTCATCGAGTGGATCGTCTTCGACGCGCAGGTAGTTATGCAGGTAGGCGCAGGGCCACAGGAGGACCTCGTTTCTCTGTGCGTACTCGTTGTAGTCGCGAATCATCTCCGCGTAGCTCCATGCCTGGTAGGAGGGATGCACCACGCGTCGCTTGGCCCCTCCGGTATAGGTCTCCACCAGGCCGTCGAGGCCCTCGACCTTATCCAGCTCTTCCCACTGCTTGAGCTCAATGATCACGACGTTGGGACGACTTTGGCCGTCGTATCCCGAGATGAGAAAGTCAATGCGTTTGGCGGTATTGGGAAGGTTGTACTCGATGGCGACGCTGGAATCCTGTGGGATGTCTTGGTCGTTGAGCACCTTGTACATGAACTCAAGCGAATTGACCCAGGAGCGAAACTCCGAGTCGCCAGTGCGGCGGTGCATCTTCTGGAAGATATTGTCCCTGATCTTGTAGGCGATGGTATCTTCCAGGACCTCGTTCATGAAGTCTTGCTCCCGCTGTAGATGATCATGGCTTCGTCTCCAAGGTTCGTTGCGCATCGCTCCTGCGGATATGCGGAAGACTAACACGGGATGTGGGGAATGGGCGGGTGTTTCCCGCTACTGGTAGGCGCTTTCTTGCGCTTGACGATGCTCGGTGGGTTGCGCGCTCCTCCGGGAAACCTGGCACTAGAACGAACGTATGAAGCTACGTAGTTTGGGTACATTATGACGCGTTGTGCCAACGCCTCATGTTGCGCACCTGTCAGATACGAAAGACCAACCGCGCCAAACAGAAAGGACCTCCATGACCGAAACGGAAAACCCCAGTGCGTCGCAGTCTAAGCTCAGGCTCTACACGCTCCTTACCTTCGTGCTGGGCATCGCGCTAACGGCCATTGCGTTCACCATCGCAGCAAAGGTCAATCCGAGTGCCACGCCGGCAACGTCTGCCACGACGACGCAGCCGCAAACGGGAAGCAAAGTTGTCAAAACTGCGGACGGCGCGGTTAACATCACGGACACCTTCCCCTCGTGGAATCCCAAGAGCACCTCGCTAGCTGAGCTCGTTTCCTTCGTTGAGGATGTGTCCAACCCCGAGAGTCCCAACTATCGCGAGCCGGCCGACCGCATCGCAACCTTCGACATGGACGGCACCATCATCTGCGAGAAGGCCCCCATCTACCTTGACTACATGCTGCTTCTGCACCGAGTGCTCGACGATCCCAACCATCAGGCCGCTCCAGACGTGGTCGAGCTCTGCCAGAAGATCAGAGAGTGCGCCATGCGTGGAGAGAAGAACAGCGAGTACAGTCCCGGCAAGCACGTTGCCATCGCGCATGAGTTCGCGGGCATGACCCAAGACGAGTTCCGTGCCTACGTGGCCGACTTCTTGAAGACCGAGCCCGTCGTGGGCTTTGACGGCATGACCTACGGCCAGAGCATGTACAAGCCGATGCTGGAGGTCATGGACTACCTGCGCGCCAACGACTTCGACATCTATATGGTCTCGGCTTGCGAACGCGAGGTCACCCGCGCCGTCGTCGAGCCCCTTGGCATCTCTCCTGACCACGTAATCGCTACCGACGTTGCCTTCACCACTACCGGCCAGGGTGACGAACTACCCGATGAGTACACCATGGACCAGAGCGAGAAGGTTGTGCTCGGCGAGCCGCTTGACGAGATCGAGTGCGGAAAGAACGGCAAGGTGCTCGCCATCGCCCGCGAGATCGGCAAGCGCCCGCTCCTCTCCTTCGGCAACAGCTCAGGAGATTACGCCATGCTCAACTACGCTAAGGCGTCTGGCGGAATGGGTCTGCTCGTGATTGCAGATGACTTGGACCGAGAGTACGGGAGTGAGAAGAACTCTGCTGAGCAGTATGACCTGGTGAAGC
>CAJOKK010000209.1 GCA_905235165.1 uncultured Atopobiaceae bacterium
CCTTGGCTGCATGGGGTTCTCCCACGCCTACGGCGCCGCCATGGACGACGCGGAGGCCACCAAGCTCATCCGCTACGCACATGAGCAGGGAATTACGCTCTTCGACTCGGCTGAGACCTACGGCACGGCTGAGGACCCGCACTGCAACGAGGTTCTGGTGGCCAACGCGCTGCGTCCGGTGCGCGACGAGGTAACCATCGTCACCAAGTTTGGCATCCACTTTGACTTCGAGCACGACGAGCCACCCTATCCGTTGCACCTTGATTCCACGCCCGAGACCATCAAGCGCTCCTGCGAGGGATCGCTCAAGCGCATGGGCCTCGATCATATTGACCTGTACTTCCAGCATCGTATCGATCCTAACGTGGAACCCGAGGCGGTGGCCGAGGCGGTGGGGCAGCTCATTGCCGAGGGCAAGGTCCTGCACTGGGGTGTTAGCGAGGCTAACGAGGACTACCTGCGTCGCGCCCACGCAGTCGCCCATCACCTGCATCGAGAACCGCTATTCCATGATGGCGCGCTGGCACGAGAGCCTGTGGCCCACACTGGAGGAGCTCGGCATCGGCTATATGGCGTTCAGTCCTCTGGCCAATGGCTTCCTCACGGGACAGGTCAAGAAGGGCATGCAGGCGAACTTCGACGGCAAGGCGGGCGACTATCGCGCCAACATGCCGCAGTTCAAGGACGAGAATATCGAGAAGAGCCAGGCCCTGCTCGACCTGCTCGACGAGATGGCGTCGGCGCACGGTTGCAGCGTGCCGCAACTCAGCCTTGCGTGGATGATCTGCAAGAAGCCGTGGCTTGTGCCTATCCCCGGCAGCCGCAAGGCCGAGCGCATCGCGCAGAACGCCGCGGCGGGGGACGTGCTGCTCTCCGCCGACGAGATTGCTCGCATCGACACCGCCCTCGATGGCATGGACTTCGAGGTCTTTGGCGGCAACGCGGCAGCGAAGAAGTAACGGCTGGAGGTTGCGACAGATAGTCGAAGGGAGACGCTATGACAGGGATTAAGAAGCAGGTTGTCGTACTGGTAGGTGCTGGTGGCATTGGCCTTGCCATTGCACGGCGCGTGGCTGCTGGTCGCAAACTCATTGTTACGAGCCTCACACAGGAGGAAGCCGACAAGATCGCCGAAGACCTCAAGATGCTCGGCTTCGATGCCGAGGGCATGCCCTGCGACCTGAGCAACCGCGAGGAGATCGTTGCCGTGCGCGACCACGCTGCTGAGCTTGGCAACGTGACCCACGTCATCTGCGCGGGTGGCGTCTCGCCCTCGCAGGCTCCCATCGAGACCATCCTCAAGGTCGACCTGTATGGCTCTTCCGTCCTGCTCGAGGAGTTCGGCAAGGTCATCGCCCCTGGCGGCTCGGGCATCATCATCTCCAGCCAATCTGGGCATCGCCTGCCCGCCCTCCCGCTGGAGCAGAGCTATGCGCTGGCCACCACGCCCACCGAGGACCTGCTCGACCTCGACTTCCTTCAGCCCGAGGCCATTGGTACCACGCTGCATGCCTACCAGTACGCCAAGCGCTGCAACGTGCTGCGCGTAGCAGCCCAGGCCTGCGAGTGGGGCAAGCGCGGCGCCCGCGTCAACTCCGTGAGTCCCGGCATCATCATGACCCCGCTTGCCTATGACGAGATCAATGGCCCGCGCGGTGAGGGCTATCGCACCATGCTAACGACCGCACCTGCTGGTCGTGCAGGCACCGTGGATGAGATTGGTGACCTTTGCGCCTTCCTTATGAGCGACAAGGCCGGCTTCATCAGCGGCATCGACGTGCTGGCCGATGGTGGCTGCACTGCCGCCTATTGGTACGGTGACCTGCAATACCTACAGGAGAACTGGGCCAATTCGTAAGGGCTACTGGATACCGACGGGGGGCAGGGGGCGCGTCAGCCCTTTTTCAGGCAAGGCATCGATGGAGGAGAGGACATGGCACTGAATACCAGCGAGTTCAAGGGTCGTTTTGGGTTTGGTGCGATGCGTCTGCCCATCACAGCCCAACGTGGACATGGTGCTCTCCGACATGAACACCCTGGAGCAGGTGGAGGACAACGTGCGCGCCATGGCCGGAAGTAGGTTCGGCGTCAATTGGTATTTCTGAATTGAGCGATTGTAAGACTTGAGAGGAAGGATCGGCCATGGCCTATACCGCACAGCTGACCGACGCTGCCCGTGATTATCACGAGCGGATGTTTCCTGGTTACGTTTCCGACTTCCTGCGTACCGACCCCGAGTTCATTGAGCGCTTCGACAACTTCGCCTTCGACGAGGTGAGCTTGACGACCGCACGCGCTTCATGTGCTGGATGGCCACGCTTCTGGGATGCCAGGGCATCGACGAGTTTCGCGGCATGGCGCCTGCGGCTCTCCGCATGGGGTTTGAGCCCGTGGCCCTGAGGGAGATTGTCTATCAGGCCGTGGACTACCTGGGCATCGGCCGTGTATTCCCATTCATCAAGGCCATGAACGAGTGCTTTGAAGCTGCTGGCATCGTTGCGGTTATCAGCAGTAATCTGCCCTTTATTGGCTATCCGCGTACGCTCAACGCGCTTGCCATCGTGGACGAGATAATGCCTACCGAATAGGGTGCGGCACGCACGGGAAAGAGCACCAATACGAGGGATGGACACACAATGGAGTTCACACGACTTGGTAACACGGGTCTTAACGTAAGCCGCAT
>CAJOKK010000210.1 GCA_905235165.1 uncultured Atopobiaceae bacterium
GTCAAGTAGGAAATCAAACCGTAAACAAGGCTCGTCCCTGTTCATCGTATGAGCTTGTTTCGGGTGTGCTAGAATTGCCCTTACGCCCTCGTAGCTCAGGGGATAGAGCACAGGTTTCCTAAACCTGGTGTCAGGAGTTCGAATCTCTTCGGGGGCACCAGAAAACTACAGGTCATCGGTTGTGTGCCGGTGACCTGTTTTGCTATCGGGAATCGGGGGACCACATGGGTGAGCAGGACCTTTCGGATATCGTGTGTCCGCCCGGTCTCGAGCTGCGGCAAGACCCCGAGGGCTTGACCTTGGTTGGAGATGGCATGGAGTTGCGTGGAGACTTCATGCGCCTTCTGCCGCGCTTGCGCTCTGATCGCGTGCGTTCGGAGCTGCTGGTGAAGGCTGCCCGCATAAAGGGTGTGGAGAAGCCCCTCGTCGTTGACGCAACGGCGGGCCTGGGCGAAGACTCCCTGCTTTTGGCTGCGGCGAGCTTCCGCGTGCAGATGTACGAGCGTGACCCCGTGATTGCGGCGCTTTTGCGTGACGCCCTTGAGCGTGCCTCTCGCGATGAGGCGCTTGCCAGTGCCGTCTCGCGTATGGAGCTGCGCGAGCAGGACAGCATCGCGGCGCTTTCCAACCTTGAGGAAGCCCCAGACGTTGTTCTGCTCGACCCGATGTTTCCCGAACGTACCAAGTCGGCGCTCGTGAAGAAGAAGTTCCAGCTCCTGCACCATCTGGAGAGCCCTTGTGAGGACGAGGAGGCCCTGCTCGCTGCCGCGCTTGGTGCCCGTCCACGCAAGGTGGTTATCAAACGCCCGCCCAAGGGGCCCTATCTCGCGGGAAAGAAACCGTCCTACTCGCTTGCCGGCAAGGCCGTGCGCTACGACGTGATTGCCTGCTGAGGGTTCGCGAGCGCTCGCTGCCTACGCCCTCCCGTTGGCTCGTGGCTCGGCTGGCAAGCTACTTCTGAAAGAAGCGGAAGAGCCGCTCGGGATAGTCGGGGGCCATGTCAAAGGAGGCGTGGCCGTAACTGTCGTAGAGGTAGGACTCACAACCTGGCTTTGACTCAAGGGCCCTCTTGAACTCGATGAAGGTATCGAGGGAGACGAGCTTATCGTCTCGTGAGGCGATCTGCAGAATGGGACAGGAGATGGCGTCAAGGTTCTCGAAAATGTTGAAGTCAGTCGATGCCTGGGCAAAGATGACGAAGTGGTCAAGGTTTTCGTCGCTCGCAAGAGACCCTGCGGTCCTAAAGGCCTCGATGTTCTCCTCAAAGAAGGACTCGGGATAGATCATGCTGCAAAAATCGAGGTAGAGACCAACGCCATCGTGCTTCTCTGCGCATTCGATCCAGCGTGAGAGGGCTTCGCTGCAACACTCGTCCATGTGGGGAGGCGTCGATCCCAAGGCAAGCTTGTGTACAAGTTCGGGGTGGTCGACGGCCAGCTGCAAACCCAGCATGCCGCCCCTCGAGGCGCCAAAGACGTCGGCGTTGGAGAGGCCAAGCGCGACCATGGCGTTAGCGATGTCTTGGGCATAGCTTTTGATGGAGTAGGGCTTTGGGGGATTGCTGGGCTGATCGAAGAGGTAGACGGTGTAGTCGTGGGAAAACACGTCGTATTGCTTGGCGATGGCCTCGGCAAAGGGGGCAAGGCTGCCAACGCTGAGCCCGGGGAGAATGACGAAGGTCTTATCGCCTGTGCCAAAGCGCAGGAAGCCCATTGAGACCTTGTCTGTTTGAATGGTTTCGAAGTTGACGTCCATGAAGAAGAACTCCCCTCACAGAGGATGGTCGTTGGTCCGATGCGGTTAAACTTTTGAATGGCCGGCGTCTCAACAGAGTGCTTTCGACGAAACTTATCGAAAAGCCGAAGTCATAGCCACCATTCTGGGGTCAACTCCCCAAGAGTTGCTATTGTTCCATGCTCATAATCGAGCATGATCTCTACAGATTTATAGTTACCAGGCATGAGCTGGGCCATGAACTCTCTGCACGCCCCACACGGAGCACCTGTTTTCCCATCTGGCATGATTGCTAACACCCGTCTGATCTCATTCTCGCCGCAGGTAATCATGTTGAACATAGCATTGCGCTCTGCACAGATGCCGAGTGAACAGGATGTGTCTACACATACTCCTGTGTATATCTTCCCGCTTGCGGATTCAATTGCAGCCGCCACACCGCCAGCGTAGATTCTTTCAGAAATGTCTCTGGGGTTCTGCACTGCTTTGGCTGCCTGGTACAGATCCCTCCAAATGTGTTCCATGACACTTTTCCCTAGGTTAGAAATCGCTTAACGAATCTTTTTACTCAGCATCTTTCGGTTCATAGGGCACTGAAGTGAGTCCCTCTATTATCGCCTGAGCCAAGGCGCAGGAAGCCCATTGAGACCTTGTCTGTTTGAATGGTTCCGAAGTTGACGCCTAT
>CAJOKK010000211.1 GCA_905235165.1 uncultured Atopobiaceae bacterium
AGCATTTACTACGGTAATAATCTCACATCTGCTAGGATTCTCCATCGAAAGATTGATTTCGCTTGAAAGAACACGGAGCCATGCAAGCCGATAAACGCACAAGCTACCAGAGCGCAGGAGGAATCTCCTTCGTGTTGGAACGCAAGCGCGTAAAGAACGTAAACCTGCGCGTTCGCAGTGACGGCACGATATACGTGAGCGCGCCAAAGCACGAACCTCTCGAGCGCATCAGGGGTCTTGTGGAAGAAAAGCGTCCTTGGATCGAGCGACGCCAGGCGCTACAGGCCGAACGACGAAGCCTCCTTCCCGTGAGCTGGGACAGCGGGGAGACCTTACAGGTGTGGGGCAAGCCCTGTGAGCTGGTGCTTGAGCAGGCGGAGTCGGCACGTCAGGAGCATGTTGAATGTGCGGACGGCCTCGTTCTTCTCTACGTCAGCCCACGCTGGCGAGAAGAGCCCCCTTTCTCGGAGGCTGTCGAGCATCGCGAGAAGCTCGTGCGCAGCTGGCAGGCCGACGAGGTCAGGCACCTGGCAGAGCCCTTGCTTGAGCGCTACGCCCAGCAAAACTGCAGGTCCAGCCCAGCAAGCTGCGCACGCGCACCATGAGCTCTCGCTGGGGATCGTGCAACGTGAAGACCGGTGCCATCACCTTGAATACCCGCTTGGCCGAGTACGAGCCCATCTGCCTCGAGTCGGTGGTGGTCCATGAGCTCTGCCACCTCATCGAGCGAGGCCATAACGCACGCTTTTATGCCGAGATGGACCACGTCTTTCCCGCATGGCGCGAGGCCCACGAGCTTTTGCGCTAACATACACACGTTGTCTAGTAACTGAGAGGGGTCGCGCAGAGGCCGGCCGCCTTTTAGACGAGAGGAAACACCATGCCCAACGAGGGAAGCTTTGAGGCAGCGCTGCGTCGCAGCAACGAGATACAGGCAGACCTGGCCGTTCACCCCGAGAACTACACCATGCTCACGGGCGACCGTCCCACCGGCCGCCTGCACATGGGCCATTACTTCGGCACGCTCGTCGAGCGCGTGCGCCTGCAGAACCTCGGCATCAAGACCAACGTCATCATTGCCGACTACCAGGTGATCACCGACCGCGACACGACCGAGCACATCGCCGACAACGTCTACAACATGGTCATCGACTACCTGGCCTGCGGCCTCGACCCTGCCAAGACCATGATCTTCACGCACTCGGCCGTGCCCGCGCTTAACCAGCTCATGCTGCCCTTCCTTTCGCTCGTGAGCGAGTCTGAGCTCAAGCGCAACCCCACGGTGAAGGCCGAACAGGAGGCGTCGGGCCACGCGCTCACCGGACTTCTGCTCACCTACCCCGTGCACCAGGCCTGCGACATCCTCTTCTGCAAGGGCAACATCGTGCCCGTGGGCCGCGACCAGCTGCCCCACATCGAGCAGACCCGCAACATCGCCCGCCGCTTCAACGAGCGCTACGGCAAGGTCTTCCCCACTGTTGACGGCCTGCTCACCTCGACGCCGCTCATCCCCGGCCTTGACGGTCGCAAGATGAGCAAGTCCTACGGCAACGCGGTCTCGCTCTCGATGACGGCGGAGGAGACGGCCAAGCTCATCAAGAAGTCCAAGACGGACTCCGAGCGCAACATCACCTTTGACCCCGACAACCGTCCCGAGGTCTCGGCTCTGCTCACCACGGCCTCCATCTGCAGCGGCCGTGACCCTGAAGAGCTTGCCAACGAGATCGGCATGGGCGGTGGCGGCGAGCTCAAGCGCGTGGTGACCGAGGCCGTGAATGGCTACTTCGAGCCGATTCGCGAGCGTCGTCGCGAGCTTGAGCAGGACATGGACTACATCAAAGACATCCTGCACGAGGGCAACGCCCGTGCGAACGAGATCGCGAACCAGACCTTGAACGAGGTTCGCGAGGCGATGGGCATGGTTTACTAGGAGCGTGAGTCACTTACTGTAGGCCATTTGATATCAGAAGCCACCCCCGAGGGGGAATGGAAGTGAGAGCCGGCTATCCCGCGCATCGTGGGCCCCGGCTCTCGCGCTATCTCGAGGACGCCTCAGAGTGAGTCACTTACCGTAGACCTTTTTGACTCATTCCACATGAACGGGGGAAGCCCGTCCCCCGTTCGTTCGGAATGAGTCAAAAAGGTCTACGGTAAGTGACTCACTCGTAGCGCTTCTTGGAGGAGATAGCGTAGACAACCGCTCCGGCGGCGCAGATGAGGGCGCCTATTACCGTGAAGATCGTTGTGCCACAGCCACCTGCGTGCGGAAGCTCGGAACCAGGCAGGTTCAGGACCGTCAGGATGAGCTGGATATCCCTGCCCTCCCCTTCTGTCTCGATCACAGCACGGCTAGCGATATCTGCTTTCTCGTCGGGAGTCAGATCCTCTCCGCGCTCGTTGACGAGCTTGATGGTGCCAGAGACGTCAACCATGACATAGACCGGATCGGCAGAAACCATGATGTAGCCGTTGGGCGGTTTGATCTCGGTAACCTTGTAGATGCCAGAGACTGCGTCAACTACGAGACCGTCAACCGGAACTTCCTTGTTGTCATAGCCCGTAATGACCTCGTAGTCGTAACCATCCTCCTGGTTCGGATAGGGATTGCCATTTTGATCAAGCTCGGGCGTGTAGTGCACGGTACCGTCACTCCATTTGTAGCGCATCTTACCGCGCTCAACCTTGAAGTAGGCACCACCGATAAGGTAGTTCGCGCTGGTCTTCGGAACCGTACTATCAGCCTTGAAGATCTTCATGTGTACGGCATTGCTGTTTCTCGCCGTCACATGCGTCCTATCGTTCTCATCATTGGGGACCTTCGTTGAGCCATAGGCATGC
>CAJOKK010000212.1 GCA_905235165.1 uncultured Atopobiaceae bacterium
GACTTGTCCGAACGAGCGGAGCGAGCGAGTCCCGCAGCTGCCGCGCCGTAGCGACGAACGCCCTTGCCGCAGAGTTCGCGCAGGCCCCCGCGCCGCCCTTCGGGAATGAGTCAAAAAGGACTACGGTAACTGACTCACTCCGCCCTGGTGTCTAGGCGCCAATCTCCATGACAACGAGGATGCGATGGCAATAAGGGCACTCGGTGATGCGCGGCCCACGAGTCAGCTTCTGGAAGATGGCCGGCTGCAGCTTCACGCGGCAGGTGCTGGGCACGTTGGAGGTCAGCGACTCGACAGCCAGGCCGCCAAAGCGCTTGACCGCGTCGTCATAGCTGGCCAGGACCTCGTCAGAAAGCTGGGCAACCAAGGCCTCGCGCTCGGTCTCGAGCGTGCGAACCTGGGCACGAAGGTCGGCCGAGGACTGCTCGTAAGACTCGGTCTGGGCCTTCTCCTCGGCATTCAGGCGCTCCTCGAGATCACGTGCGTTGCGCTCGGCCTTCATGAGGCGCTCGTAGTTCTGCTCCAGCTCGGTGCGAACGAACTCAAGCTTCTCCTGGCGCTTGGCAAGGGCGGTGAGCTGCGTCTCGAGGTCGCGTACCTGGCGGAAGCTCTGGGCGCGCTCGTTAACCTCGGCGTGCACCTCCTCGGTAATGCCCACGATCTTGTCGTGATCGGCCGCGTTGTCGGCAAGCTCGGTCTCCGCGTCCTTACGCTGGCCGACGATCTGCTTCATCTGGCCCGCGAGCTTCTTCTTGGCAAGCGCGATGGCCCTGAGCTTCTCCTGCTGCGGCATGGCCGCGAGCGTCGAGCGAAGGCGCATGAGCTGCAGGTCGACCTCCTGGAGCCGAAGCAGGCTACTGGCTTCTGACATCTTATCCTCCTAACTTCGGGCAGCAACGAGCTGCAGCAAGGTTTGGGCAAACGAATCAAGGTCTTCAGACGAGACGCGCTCGTCAAAACTCACGCGAAGCGAGTTGAAGGCCTCGTTTCGCGGAATGGACATGGCGAGAAGAACGTGGCTCGGGTCGAGGCTGCCACTTGAGCAGGCAGAGCCCGCCGAGACCTCAAAGCCCGCCTCGTCAAGCTTGAGAACCAGGGTCTCGGAGTCGATCTTCTCAACGAGCAGCGAGACCAGGCCGGGCAGGCGCTCACCGCTGACGAAGCTGCTAGCAACCGTCGCGTGAATGCCCGTTCCCTCGGCACAGAGCTTGTTGACGAGCTCCTGCGCACGGCAGCCGACCCCCTGAAGGCGCTCGTCAAGGTGCTCCACGCAGTCGCGAGCGCAGGCCGCGAAGGCAAGGGCGCCACGAACGTCTTCTTGCGTACCCGCACGACGGCCCTGCTCCTGCCCGCCGCCAAAGCTCTGGGGACGCAGCGGCACCCGGCTACGGACGGCAAGCACACCCACGCCCACGGGTCCGCCGAGCTTGTGGGCGGCAAGGCTCACGGCGTCAACCTGCGACAGGGCGAGCGGCACACGACCGAAAGCCTGGACCGCGTCGGTATGCATGAGCGCACCGGCGGCGTGCACCTTGCCGGCGATGGCGTCAACCGGCTGCACGACGCCCGTCTCGTTATTCGCAGACATGACCGAGACGAGCGCGACGTCGGGCCCAAGCAGGGACTCGACGGCTTCGGCGGTAACGATGCCGTCGCGATTGGCCGGAGCGAGGTCGACCTCGAAACCGCGATCGCGCAGACTCGGGGCAACGTCCAGCACCGAGTCGTGCTCGATGGACGACAAGATCACGCGGGTGCGACGACGGTCACGCGCACGCGCTCCCTCGGCAAGGCCCCAAAGCGCAAGGTTGTTGGACTCGGTGCCACCCGAGGTGAAGGTCACGTCAGCCGGTCGGAAGCCACCGCCCAGGCAGCGGGCGATGTCGGCACGGGCACCATCGAGCGCACGTGCGGCAAGGCGACCCATCGTGTGCAGGGAGTTGGGGTTGGCCCCGGCATAGGGCGCCTCCTCATAGGCGCGCTCGGCGGCAAGCGATGCGGCGGCCGCAGGCGCGGAGGCGGCGTAGTCGAGATAAAGCCTTTCGCCAGCCATTATTGGCACCTCAGTCCAAGGGCCTCGTTGCCCTGCTCGCGCAGGGCCTCGATCGTTGCGGCGCGGTCGGATGCAGAGAAGACGGCGCTACCTGCTACCAGCGTGTTGGCTCCAGCGGCAACGATGTCCTTGGCATTGGCCGCGCAGACGCCGCCATCAACCTCGATGAGCGGGCAGACCCCACGCTCCATGCAGAGCGCCTGCAGCTGGCGAAGCTTGCGATAAGAGCCCTCAATGAAGGCCTGGCCACCGAAGCCGGGATTTACCGACATGAGGCAGACAAGGTCAACGTCCTCGATAATGGCATCAAGGGCGATGACGGGCGTTGACGGGTTGATCACGACACCCGCGCGAGCGCCAGCGTTCTTGATGGCGTAGATCGTGCGATGCAGGTGGATCGAGGCCTCGACATGCACCGAGACGATGGAGGCGCCCGCCTTCACGTAGGTCAGGGCATCGCGGTCGGGATTGTGAATCATGAGGTGGGCATCAATGGGAACATCGGTCGCAGACGCGACCTTCTCGATAACGAGAGGCCCGAAAGTCAGGTTGGGAACGAACTCCCCATCCATGACGTCGCAGTGGACAAGATCGGCGTTGGAAATACTGGCA
>CAJOKK010000213.1 GCA_905235165.1 uncultured Atopobiaceae bacterium
GGTGAGTGTCTATAAGCGCCTCACGGGCGATGGCAAGCAGACTGGCCCCTCTGAGGTCGACCTGCTGCGCGATCGTCGTGCCCTGCGCGTCTCCAACGACGACCGCACCGAGTTCTCGCAAATCATGGAGCGAGACTTCGCTTATCTCGCGGACCGCTATTACCTCTCGCTTGCCTCCGACCCAGTCGTGCGTGTCTCGCGCGGCAAGGTGACGGTCACCTTCAAAGTCCTCGAAGACTAGCCGAATGAGTCACTTACCGTAGTCCTTTTTGACTCATTCCAAACGTTGTGCGCAAAGGCGGATAAGGAAGGTCGGGCTTCGTCCCTTTCTCTCTCCAGCCGAATAGCTCGGGCCACTGGTGGATGGCCTCCCCCTTACCCGCCTCCCAATGGCTAACATGACTCCATTAGTATGTCGATTTTGAACGGTGCGAAAACGGGGTAGGTGACTCATGGGATTCTCTACTGACTTCTTCTGGGGCGGGGCCACTGCGGCGAATCAATATGAGGGCGGCGTCTTTGAGGGCGGGGCTGGGCTTTCCACGGCTGACGTCATGACGAACGGAGCCCATAAGGTTCCGCGTCAGGTGACCTACACCCTTCCTGACGGCTCCTGGGGCAAGATCCCCCTCTGCTTCCACAGCCCTGAGCGCCACCTTCCCGAAGGTGCTGTTGCCGCCCTTGTCGACGACAAGGACATCTACTATCCGAGCCATATCGCCTCAGACTTCTACCACCACTACAAGGAGGACATTCGCCTCTGCGCCGAGGAGGGCTTCAAGTGCCTGCGCATCTCGATCAAGTGGAGTCGCATCTTCCCCAACGGCGATGACACCGAGCCGAACGAGGAGGGCCTGGCCTTTTACGAGGACGTCTTCAAGACCTGTCGCTCCTACGACATCGAGCCGCTTGTCACGCTTGAGCATTACGAGAACCCGCTCTCGCTGGCTAATCGCTTCAATGGCTGGGACAGCCGCTATCTGGTTGACTGCTTCGTGAGGTATGCCACCACCTGCTTCGAGCGCTTTAACGGTCTTGTGCGTTACTACCTCACCTTCAACGAGATCAACTGTATCGAGTACGCTCCCTTTGTGACCGCTGGCCTTATTCATGCTGACGAGCAGAACATCGCTAACGCGACCTTCCATCAGTTCCTCGCCTCGGCCAAGACGGTCATCGCGGCCCATAACTTCTGGCCGGATCTTTCCGTGGTGCTCGCCTTCGGTCCTGTATACGGCTTTAGCTGCGACCCTGCCGATCAGCTTGCCGCGCTCAAGGCGCAGGACCGCGCGCTCTTCTACTCCGACGTGCAGATGCGTGGCTACTATCCCAACTACAAGCTCGCCGAATATGAGCGCAAGGGAATCAAGATTCCCGCGCTTCCCGGTGACTGGGACATCCTGGCTGAGGGCATCTGCGACTTCCTGAGCTTCTCGCTCTACGGAAGCCAGGTCTTGACGACGAACGCAGAAGAGCTTGAGGTTGGCAGCGGCAATGGGGGAGCGGAGGGCATGGTTGCCAACCCCTACCTCAAGACGAATGCCTGGGGCTGGGCGACTGACCCCGATTGTCAGCGCATCACCCTCAACACGCTCTTTAACCGCTATCAGTGTCCGCTTTGGTGTGTCGAGAGCGGCATTGGCTGGAAGGACGAGCTGGTTGGTGACACCGTGCACGACGACTACCGCATCGACTACATGCGCGCCAATATCCAGAGCATGAAAGACGCGGTTGAGCAGGACGGCATTCCCCTGATGGGCTACCTGTACTGGGGCTGCGTGGACATGGTCTCCAACGGCGAGGGCGAGATGGCAAAGCGCTACGGTCAGATCTACGTTGATGCCGACAACTACGGCCAAGGCACGATGAAGCGCCTGGTCAAGGATTCCTACCGCTGGTACCAGAAGGTCATCGCCAGCAACGGGGAGGATTTGGACTAGGCAAGGCGTCACTAACAAACGATGGCCCGTCGCTGCGTTTGATCGTAGCGACGGGCCAGTATTTTTATTGCACGTTTTTCTCTACGACAGCGATTCCAACACCTCGCGTAGGGCCTTCTGGACGCCGTTATTGGTATTGCTGTCAATGATGGTCGCCCCAGGCGTCTGACGCACGGCAT